>NZ_CAXUSL020000002.1:0-167893 GCF_964254095.1 Duganella sp. LjRoot269
TCAGGTGTTGGCGCGTGCCCGGCGCCGTCGGCGGCCGGCCAGCAGCAGGATCGTGCCTGGGCGTGGTGCTGGCCAGCGTCGGTACCGCGGCGCGCCGGCGGCGCGTGCGCGGCGGCCGCCATCGACCTGGTGCTGCAGCTGAAGGAGGCGCCGGCCGGGCGCCGAGCTGGCGGAGCAGGTGGGCCAGCAGCTGGTGATGGCCGTGGCCAGCGCCGCGCCGCGCGCGCCGGCGGCGATCGCGGATCTGGCCACACGGTCCCCATCATCCCTTTTTTCACGGTGACAATGTGTGAGTTTTCTCCGTGGAAAATTTGCTATCTTTGACCGCTTTCGACCAAACAGTCGTTAATCCAAAGAAACGAATTGTCGTCTAAAAAAGGGTAAAAAGATGAGCAAGCTCAAGATTGACACTTCTCGCGGCGCGTTATGGCACCGTTGGGATCCGCACATCCATGCTCCAGGCACGGCAATGAATGACCAGTATTCCGGCACAGATCCTTGGTCTGAGTTTATTTCGCGGGTCGACAATCAGGACCCGCCGATCCGGGTGCTAGGTATCACAGACTACTTTCTCGTCGACACGTACGAGAAAGCGCTTCAGGCGAAGGCTGCGGGGAATCTCTCGGGTGTTGAACTCATATTCCCAAATGTTGAAATCCGGCTGTCTGTAGGCACTGGGAGCAACTCGGCAATTAATGCGCATCTCCTATTCTCTCCAGAAGACAAGGATCACCTCGAACGCATCCGGCGCCTCATGGCGAGCTTCAAGTTTCGTTATCAGAAGGACGAGTTTCGTTGCGAGCGATCGGAATTGATCCGGCTCGGGCGCGCCCATGACTCGTCGATCATCGATGAGGGGCCCGCATTGACCGCTGGAGTAAACCAGTTCAAGATCGACTTCGAGGTCCTGCGAGGGACCTGGGAGACGAACGACTGGTTCCGCAGCAACTGTCTCGTGGCAGTGGCCGCCGGCGAGCGCGACGGTACATCCGGTCTGCGCGACGCCAATGGGTCGTTTGCCGCCATGCGAACGAACATCGAAGCTTTCGCGCACGTCATCTTCAGTGGCAACCCCAAGCAGGCGGCATTCTATGCAGGCAAGGGTTCTGTGACACTGGAGGAGTTGAATGAGAAATGGGGCGGGGTGAAGCCATGCCTGCACGGCTCCGACGCGCACGAGCACGATAAAGTCGGCAAACCGGCATTGGATCGGTTCTGTTGGCTAAAGGGCGCGCTGACATTTGAGACGCTGCGCCAAGCTTGTTTGAACCCGGACGGTCGTGCGTTCATCGGCAAGGAGCCACCATGCGGGGCACTGCCCAGCAATGCGATCCGCACGGTCTCCGTTAGCAACGCGCCCTGGATGTCGCCATCGTCTATCGAGCTAAATCCCGGCCTAATTGCCATTATCGGAGCACGCGGCTCCGGCAAGACAGCACTGGCAGACTTCATTGCTATGGGTGGCATGGGGGTCCAGGCGCACTTGAGCGACAAGTCATTCTTGCGCCGGGCCGCCGACCACCTCCATCAATCTGAGGCGAAGCTGATCTGGGAGTCCGACGAAATCACTTGCAACTCGTTCTCCGGGGTTGAAGCGGAAGACCTGCTGGACGTACCCCATGTACAGTATCTGTCCCAGCAGTTCGTCGACCAACTCTGCTCGTCTGAAGGGCTGGAGGACCCGCTAGTGCGCGAAATCGAACGCGTGGTGTTCGAGGCACACGGTGAAGCAGACCGCCTGAACGCGATCTCCTTCGAAGAACTCTTGTGCATTCGTTTGGAGGGGGCACGCACGGCCAGGAATCGCCAAGTGGAAGCGATCTCCCGGGCATCGGAAGCGATGACGATTGAACAAGCCCGGAAGGATGGCCTCGCGGCGTTGAATAAGCAGCGTGACGAGAAGGTCAAGGCTATTCAGACGGACGAGGCCGACATGAAGGCGCTGATGCCGAAAGGCAATGCCGATCGGGCAAAGCGCCACGGCACAGTGTCCAAAGCCGTCGAAGCTAAGCGGGCGCTAGTCCTCAAGGCCAAGGTCAGATTGGAGGCACTCCAGCATCTAGCGGCGGACGTCAAGGACCTGCGCGAGCGGGAACTGCCCCAAATGCTCGAAGCTTTGAAGGCCAACCGCGAGGAGGCCGAACTAGACCCTGCGGATTGGGCCAAGTTTGAGCTGGTATTCGCAGGGGACGTGGATGATACCCTGCACCGGTCCTACCAAGGCACATTAGGGCTTCTGCGCACATTGGAGGGTAACCAGGGCACTGCGGCGCCTGTAGCTCCAGCCGATGCGGATGTGCCGTTGGTCGTCGAGGGCGATGACCTGTCAAAACACCCCTTGTCGCTGCTCGAGCGCGAATTGGCTCGCTTGCGCCAGCTCGTGGGGATGGACGCTCAAAACTCTCGGCGCTTCAAGGCCATCAGCGACCGGGTTGCCACAGCGCGGGTCGCGTTGACGAAGCTCGACGCCGAGATCGCAAAGGGGCTGGGTGCGGAAGCGCGCATCGAGACCCTGCGCCAGCAGCGAAGAGATGCCTATGTCGGCGTGTTTCAGGCGGTACTCGACGAGGAGCGTGCACTGACGGAGCTGTACGAGCCACTGAAGGCGCAGATTGCGCTGGCGCGGGGTACGCTCGTCAAGCTGTCGTTTACTGTACGGCGCAACGTCAACCTGGATGCTTGGTGCCAGACCGGCGAGACGCTCCTCGACCTGCGCGCCGCTGGTGCATTCAAAGGAAAGGGCAGCCTACGGGAACTGGCAGCTGCGTCCTTGTTGGATACGTGGCGCAGAGGTGATGCAGCCATGGCCGGCGAGGCACTTCTGCAATTCGTGAGCGTCTACAGCGCAGAGCTTCGAAAACATCGCCCGGAGGACATGGAGGCTAAGGATTGGGCCAGGCGGATATCAGCCTGGCTGTTCAGCACCGACCACATCTCCGTTGGTTATGGGTTGGAGTTTGACGGCGTACCAATCGAGCGTCTCTCCCCTGGTACCCGCGGTATCGTGCTGCTGCTCCTATATCTGGCGGTCGACACGCAGGATGATCGACCGCTGATCGTCGACCAGCCGGAGGAGAATCTCGATCCGCAATCGATCTACGACGAGCTCGTCGTAGAGTTCCAGCGCGCCAAGTTACGCCGACAAGTGATCATTGTTACCCACAACGCGAATTTGGTTGTCAACACCGACGCCGACCAAGTGATCGTGGCGCGCTGCGGCAGTCATGAACGCGGGCGCCTTCCGCACATAACTTACGCTTCCGGTGGCCTGGAGGAACCGACAATACGCGAAGCCGTGTGCGCGATCTTAGAGGGCGGCAAGCGCGCTTTCCAAGAGCGGGCCAAGAGGCTGCGCGTCACCCTATAAGCCCTATGGCTTGTGAGTCCGGTTTGCCGCGGCCAGCAGCTGGTGCGTACCTGGGCGTGGTGCTGACGAGCGCCGGCACCGCGGCGCGCCGGCAGCGCGTGCACGGCGGTCGACGTCGACCTGGTGCTGCAGATGGAGGAGGCGCCGGCCAGGCGCCGAGCTGCTGGTGGAGCAGGTGGGCCAGCAGCTGATGATGGCCGTGGCCAGCGCCGCGCTGCGGGGATCGGGGATCTGGCGTTCTGGACTATGCTTGTCGAATTTCTACTGTGGCGAGAGGCATGCCTCAGCGTTTATACTGATCGGGTATGACATCCAAATGGATGGTTGAAATGCTTGGCTGTAACCACGGAGTAAAAATCACATGAAATTCACTGAAAGTATAGGGCCATTGGTTATTTCTGCATTAATTGCGGTACCTGGCGTAATGGCTTATAAGACATTGCCGATGTCCGTGGCTGCGGCCTGTCTTGAAGCATCTGCTAAAGAATTCAACGTCTCAGTGCATTTCTTGGCGTCCGTGGACCATATTGAGTATGGCAGTGCGAAGCCGGATCAAGCATGCCAACGCTACCCTGCGGAAGCCAAGGCGTTGGCATACGCGCTTTCACAAACGGATGGGGTTCAAGAGCGCGCACTCGCGTTGTTCTATGGTGGAGCCACCGGGTTGCGTGCCTACGACTCCCATGACGAGAGGGCGCAAAAGCCGGTGTCGCGAAAGGACATCGAGCAGATGTTCTGGAAGCCTCTTCGCTAAGACATGACGCCGAGGAAAATATGCGTCTCACGAAATCTTTAAAGGCCGCCATCCGGCGTGCCGGCAGCTCGATTGGGGACCTGGAAGCACTGGCCGGCATTCCTGGAGATGAGACTTCGCGCAGCATTTTCTGGCTGGCCAGACGCGCCGAGGTGAAGGACAGGACCGGCGCCGAGAATCCCGATCCGGCCTTGGTGTTCGATCGCGGGCGTGAAGTGTGTTACAGCCTTGTGGAGTGGCGCGTCTCGGCTGGAGAACTTTGTATTCTGCGAGCAGGCCCATCTGCGGGTGACGTAGCGTTGGCACGGCAATGATCTGGCTTGCTCACGAATCGGAAGAGCATGCAAAGGAATCAGCTGCAGTGCTGGCAGGCTTGGGCTTTCGCGCCTGCAAGTTGCTCGCCGATTCGGTAGTCACGACAGGGGTGACGCGGAAGCGGCTCTCGAAAGCTGCGCACGACCTTGAATCGGCGGGCTTCTTGTTTGTACGCGACGTCGGCGATTCCTGGGAGCCTGTATTCCAACTGACTCCGTCGCTCGCCGGCGAAGAGGCCCTGCAAGTGCTTGAAGAAACGTGAGGAGGGGAACCGTGGCCGATTTGCATTTAAATCTAAAAGGCGAATACTTCGACCAGATCAAGGCCGGGACTAAGCTGTTTGAGTTCCGGGCGAAATCTACTTGGGCGAAACGCTTGGAAGGCAAACAGTTCGACAGCATTATCATCAAGCGAGGCTACCCTAGCACAGGTGACGCAGAACGTATTATCCGTCGTCCTTGGCGTGGCTTCGATGTGCGGACCATTACGCATCCGCACTTCGGCGTGGATCCGATTGAGGTCTACGCAATCCGCGTGAACTGAAGGACACGAGGGCCATGATCTCAATTAACGCCGGCAGTGTGCCGCGCAAAAAACCGGAGCACCCCATGAATATGACACCACAACAGATCGCGGCGAAGCCGGCCGGTGAGGACCAGATCACTCGCGCTCAAGAAATTGCCGGCGCATCGCCGGTACTGCAAGAGCGTCTCAGCACTTTCCTGGCATCCGGGCCGACACGCGGCGAGATGGCGGACTTCCTTAGCTCACTTCGCTCTACGGCTGCAGAAGATCTGCTCAAGGAGAGGATCGAGGCAATATGCAGGGTCGCCGGGATTGAACAACCATCGGGCTCGGACCGTTTGATGGCGATGCAGATTGGTCTCATCCAGGAGCAGAACACGATTCTGCAGAATGGCATAGCCAGGACACTCAACCAGATGCGTGTAGACGCAAAAGCCGATAATTCTGATAGTCTTTTTACAGCCTTGCTGGGCGGTACTTTGATAGGCGTGGCGCTCGCGCGTTGACACTTGAGACTATGAATAAGGGACAAAAATGAAAATGCGTTGGACTACGGTAATGAGTGCCGTAAGGAAGGCACTGTGCGACATGAACGTGAATCATGCTTGGCGCACCAATCCCAACCGTGACTATAGCGTGAGCACACGTATGTGCAAAGCCTGCGGTCGATTGGAAATTGCCGACGAAACGCACTCCAAATGGGTATTGGTCCAAGCCAAATCAGAACCCTACGACATCCGTAAATACCTGATTGACACTACATTTACATATTCCGACTTGTCGATACCTTTCAGTGAAAAACGCTTGGCTGTTGACCTCTTGGCTAAGCTTCCATTGGCCGCAACTTGGGAGTCCTTCAACGCGGTACTGCAGTCACACGTTCCGTACTTCAGTAACATCACCGAGACCGATACGCTAGCGCTACGTCAGGTATTCAGCACCTTGCAAGACCAAAAAGTGTACAGCGGCCCAGTAGGCTAGCGCAGCTGAGATAAACTGTATAAACAATTTATAAGGTAAGAGATGGTGAAATTTAATGTGGCTCTCGGTGCTGTGATGTTCTGCTTGTCGGCGTGCGGAAGCTCGGAGAACTACGCGATCAAGGCAGATGATGGTCAACTTGGACTCGGGACAACCATCACGATGACCGGTAAGGCGGGCAGGATCCATTCGGACGTGCTGCCGGGCTATCCGAAAGGCTTGGACGAATCGGTGACGGAGATCGAGCGGACCACCGGACCCACCGGTGGAACTTGGAAGATCGAGACGGAGCATAACATGGTGCTCTCATTCATTGTCGTGTCCGGGGCCTACATTTGCGACTCGTGCAATGCGCTTAGCTTGCCATCCAACTGGCACAGAGTTCAGCCGGGGAAGTGAACCTTTCGATCTTGTCAGTCGGGTGACGCGGCAAATGGAAGCTGAACGTGCGAATTATCCTTAAGGAAGCAACATGGAAAAGAAACTGGCCCCAGTTAAAGCGTTTGAGCAGCGGGGGCAGGCCTTGATTGGAACAGCTGTGGCGTTGGCTGCTGAGAGTTCCGAAATCATCGTGGTGACGCCTTCAAAGGGTGACGCGACCGATGTGGCGCAGCAGCTGGGCTGCCGCATGCCGGACGAATCGCGCATGCGCAACGTAGCCATTTTAGGTGCAGAGAAGTTCGCTGAGATCGAGAGCGTCATCGCGTGCGCGGATCGTGTATTCAAGAAATTCGGGGCGGAGAGCGATTGGGCCGAGTGGCGAGACTTGGGCGATGCATTGCGGGATCTTAAAGCGAGCGGCAAGCCTGCCGACAGTTAGCCGGGATTGGGAAGGTCGAGCTCAGTCGTGTTGCGCTGTTTATCGAAATTTGACCACGTCTACAGGACGTCCGCTACGGCCGGGAGCCGATGAAAAGAACGAAATGACTATTGTCCGTGAAGACTTTGATGTTGTCCGTGTTTCGGTGATGGACGAAATTGCCGCGCTGGTCCTGATGGACCAGGAGTTGCGCAAAATGGGCCCGACGTTCCTGGAGTGGGAGAACCCCGATGCGCCCACATTCAAGATTGCAAAACCGGTGCTGACGGCGGCGGAGATCGCCGCTGGCGCTCTGCTGTCAGCTATCTTCGGAGCGTCAGGTAAGTTGGCGTTGCAGATCGCCAAGGCGCGCGCAGAAGGTTTGGAGGAACTGCGCAAATGCCTTCCGAAGGTGGAAGAGTTGGTGAGACTGGAGATCGGCATCTACTCGGACACGGCTGCTAAAGGCACGAATGTTCGGGACAAGGTTCTCGTGCCTCTCAATCGCTTGATTGCCGCCTGGTCGGAGATGTCAGCCTAACAGGGAGGCATGAGCGGTCGCGTGTGTCCAGGCTCTGCGGCGCGCCAACGGCGCGTGTATGCCTCTCCCAGTCCCACACGATGCGCCGTCGTCGACGCTGAGTTACGCCGCGCGTAGCAACTACACACCCAGCGTGACGCGGGTAGCTATTCGACGCCGTTGGCCGTGCGTAGAGCGTGCCGCGCGCCGCCGCGCTGTTGTCCTGGTACGCCGGCCGACTACTTTCCAGGGATCGCTTTCCATACCAGCAGTCCGACCAGCACCAGGCACGCTGGAAATGGATAGCTATCGATCGCCGCCAACACACCGGGCAAAATCGCCAGCATAGTGATCAGGTCTTTTTTAGGGGGCATCCGAAATCCTTTCTAGATTGTGTATCAGACGGGCGCCTTGCCCATCTCTTCATATTGCGTGGCTCTATTCTGGCGCTCCGGTGACGAGCCCGATCGCGCCACTTTCCATTTCGGCGCACCTCGCCCACCAATGACTCATGATGTCCATCACGACGAGATTCGCGCCAGCGCTTGCTATGCTTTTGTTACGGCGCCTACCATCACGACGGCAAGCCATGCACGGGCCTTTTCCTACTGTGATACGGAACGGCATTCGGTTCCTCTGGTGGGTTTTCCAACCCTCCACGGATAGCATTCTCAGCGGTGCAAAGTAATTCGACCGACGCAGCCAAGTTTTTCTTCGGCGTCGTTTTGCACGCCTTGGGTACAGTGTGCCGCCCCGGAAGAATTTTTTCTTGTGGTGGGTTTTCCTTATCCGACACAATCCCGCGCTGGCACCGCGGCGCGCCGGCGGCGCGTGCGCGGCGGCCGCCGTCGACCTGGTGCTGCAGCTGGATGAGGCGCCGGCCGGGCGCCGAGCTGGCGGAGCGGGCGGGCCAGTAGCTGGTGATGGCCGTGGCCAGCGCCGCGCTGCGCGCTCCGGTGGCGATCGCGGATCTGGCCGTGACCAGGTGCTGGCGTGGGTCCGACGCCGGCGGCGGCCGGCCTGCAGGTGCGTGCCTGGGCGGGGTGCTGGCCAGCGCCGGCACCGCGGCGCGGCGCGCCGTCGGCGCGTGCGCGGTGGCCGCCGTCGACCTGGTGCTGCAGGTGAAGAAGGCGCCGGCCGGGCGCCGAGCTGGCACAGCAGGCGGGCCAGCAGCTGGTGATGGCCGTGGCCATCGCCGCGCAGCGCGCGCCGGCGGCGATCGGGATCCGGCGGTGATCAGGTGCCGGCGTGGGCCCGGCGCCGGCGGCGGCCGGCCAGCAGCTGGTGCGCGCCTGGACGTGGTGCTGGCCAGCGCCGGTACCGCGGCGCGCCGGCGGCGCGTGCACGGCGGCCGCCGTCGACCTGGTGCTGCAGCTGGAGGAGGCGCCGGCCGGCGCCGAGCTGGCGGAGCAGGTGGGCCAGCAGCTGGTGCGTGCCTGGGCGGGGTGCTGGCCAGTGCCGGTACCGCGGCGCGCCGCTGGCGATCGCGCGGCGGCCACCGTCGACCTTGTGCGGCAGGGGATGGAGGCGCCGGCCAGGCGCCGCGCCGGCGGCGGCCGGGAGTCTGGCGGTGTTCAGATCGGTATCTTGTTCGTAGTTGACGGTTGTCGTGGCGGTCGTTAAGCTCGTGGCAAACAGGTTAAGGAAAAATTCATGTTCAAGTTCGTTCACGATGCACAGAGTAGAATAGTTTACCGCTATCCTGCCGTGCCCAATATCAGGGAAACGACTGGCGGGCGTGGGCGCGTGAAGAAGCGAACTGGATGGGACGTCGACATGTGGATCGACATTACCCGTGCGGACAATCGTCTCGTCCTCAACCAGTGGGAACATAAGATCGGGGAGGTTCCGACGCAGTCGTTCGATGCTCGCTATGACCGCGAACAGGCCATCTCCTATTTTCTAATGCATCACGCTCCGCGTGGGGCCGAGATCACAGAGTCCGAGTATGAGCGGCTGCAAGCCGAATACGAGGCAGAAGCTCGATCGCGCCCATAGTGCGCGTAACCTGGCTACCGAGCCGCCCACGGGGCGGCTTTGGCGTTAACAGCGTCGGCATGGTGTCGACCAGAGAGAAAGATGACGATGGATATTTTACATATTGGTGGAGCTGCGGACGGCAGCATGATGGACTTAGATGGGAACGTGATGTCGGCCCGACATTCCTTCAAGCTAGTCGGTGATTTTCCATCGGACGCTTTGCATCATCATGACTACAACCGCGAGATCTACTTGCTCGAGCAGAACGGCGAACAGCCAGAAGAAGGGGTTCAGCTAATGGTGTGGGAGAAGCTTCCGAAGGCTGTCGTCCCTGTGCTAATTGAGGCGCGTTTGGGACGCAAGGTAGTGGTTGATTTCCCTGAGGCGAGCTGAGAGCAGATATGACCAAGACCACGCAACGTCAAATGCGCCAAGGGATCGTCGTCGATGGCGGTCTGCGCGACGTCACCTCGGTGACGTCCTGGTATCGCGCTGGCCATTTCAAATCGACCGAAGCCGCATCCGGAGCGTTCGAACTGGCGTACCAGCAGGCCATGGACGGAATGGGGAAAAGTATCTCTGCCTGGATGGGGATGACAGAGTCCGAGTTCGATGTATGGATGCGGCACAAGACCCTTCCGCCCATGAAGTAGGTTTCACGGAGGTACGCCAGTCAGAGGTGCGGTGAGAGCCGCGCGCGAGCCGAAAGAGCCTGGACTTGAGCAAAATATCACGGGGGAGTGGGAAATGACCGAAGCGTGGGCGGGATGGGGAGTGGTGCAAGCTGGTATCTCGGCGGTGACGGGCCTGGCGGGCGTTTGGCTGGGGGGGCATCTAACCAATAGTCGTGAAGCGGAGCGCGAGGAGTCGGAGCGTCGGCATGCCGCCTGCTATTTGGCGACGCTTGTACTGGCGCACCTCGATCGATTTTCCGAAGGCTGCGTTGATGTCGCGTTCGACGACGGGACAAGCGAAGGGCAGCCAGCTGGGGATCGTGGGTATCACCAAACCACGACCAGCGCCCCCGTTTTCGATCCGCTGGAACTAGAAGTGCAGTGGAATGCAATATCGCCCGAGCTCATGTACGAATTGCTCAATCTTCCGCATCGCACCCGCGAGTTGCAGCGGTATCTGAACATGGATCCCGGGTTTGAAGATCCGCCAGATTTCGTTGAATATTTCTGGACGCGTCAGTGCGAATTTGCGCAATTGGGATTGGATGTGATCGACCTGGCTGTCAGATTGCGCAGTTATGCGGGATTGCCGCCACCATCGCCCGGGCCAAGCGGGCGGCGCCGCGACGAAGTGCTACGCGAACGACGAGACAAACTTGCTCGTGATCGGCGCGAGAATGAAGCACGGCGGGCGGCCGAAGCCATGCCACTGCCTGTGCTGGCCGATGCGGCTCGCCATCACGACTGATGCGCGATATGGACGCTACAACTGCTGAGCCAGGGAAAAAGGTTCGCGCGGACGGCCAGATCAGCGGACTCGCTGGAGAATTTTTTGTCGCGGCTGAGCTGTTGAAACGCGGGCTGCAAACGTCGGTGACGTTTGGAAACGCCAAATCGATAGATCTCCTTGCTCACTGTCCCCAAACAGAACGAGTTTTCATTGTCCAGGTGAAGACCGTGCGAAGCCGGAACTGGTTCCTGTTGAACCGGCAGCGCATCAAGCCCGATCACGTCTACGTGTTTGTGATCCTAAACCGCCCCGGTGCCCAAGTTCAGTATTTCATCCTGCGTGGAACTGAACTATTAGAGAACGATTTGCTATTCGCAAAGGGCTTTGCAGATCCGAAGATGCCAGGAGTCGCCCCGACCTCACTTGCTCGCTTTCAAGACAATTGGGCGGTCTTCGACCCCGCCAAACCGGACGCGCCTGATCAGCAGATTTAGCATGTCCGGCGCCGGCGGCGCCCGGCCAGCAGCTCGTCTGTGCCTGGGCCATGCGCTTGGTGGCGCCAGTGCTTCTGGCGTGCTGGCGGCACCTACCTGGCTGCAGCCGTCGACGATGCGCTGGAACTGAAGAGGTCCAGGTCCTCCGACGGTAGGGGAAGGCCATGGTGGTGCAGGGCTGTTAGCGAAACACCCGGCCGTGCGCCAATTCGAAGGCATCACGGAAGATCAGCACCTCGCGCATGGCATGACGCGTAACGTCTGAAGGGGCGCGTTCAATGGCTTCGAGAAGCACAGTGCGTGTGCACGTTACGGGGCTGTTCTGCAGGAGCCATTTGGTGTACGTGGGATGCTGGTCCAGGTGCTGCTCCCACTCTGCATCCGCCAGGTCGAGCGTCACCTGCGAAGTCGTGCTTGGCCGGAAAGGGATTCCGGACCTGCTGGTGAATTCACGCAGTTCCGCAATCATACGCAGCGACTGTCGGATAACAATGTCGGACGCCTGCCCAACCAGTGCCGCGATTTCGTCTGCGCTGCAAACCATGGTGTCCACTTCCGAAATATGACTCTCGAGGACGGGGCTGGCCGCCACGATGGCGCACCAGTCCTGGTGCACACGTTGGTAGATGGCGGCCTCGCAAGCGAGTCCGATCAGTTGGTTGGATCCACGGGGGAGAGCGTGGTCGTAAAAACTATGTTCTGGCATGGGATTCGTTCAAATGGAAAAGGTCTTGCGGAAAGTGTTGCAAAATAAGCGGCCGTCTCGCAAGGAATACGGCCAGAAAATTAATGTGGTCGGGGCGCGTCCTGCTCCTCCGGGTCGGTGGGATCGGGCCAGAGCGGTTCGGTGCCGCTAGCGGCCAGGTCGGCCAGGTACTGTTCGTGTGCGGCTTGTTCTCCGGCGTCGGCCATATGTACAAGAATTGGTGCCATCCCCGCCGGCGCGTGGCCAGGCCCTGCGGCCTGGGTAGCCTCGGGGGCAGTTTGCAGATCGAGAAGGCTGCGTTGACCGCGGCGCATCGCCAGCAGGGCTTCGGCGCAGAGGACAGCGTCGACCAAGGCGCCGTGCTTCACCCGATGCGCGGTGGGTATTTCCAGGCGCGCACATACCGCATCCAGTGATGCCGGTTTTCCGGGCCAGCGCTTCCTGGCCTCTTTCATCGTGTCGTGCACGCCGGCGATGTACTGTGCGATCGGCCCGAAGCCATGGCGCGCCAACTCGGCGTCGAGCATATCCAGGTCGAACTTCAGGTTGTGGCCGCAGACGATCATTTCCACTACCAGTTCGATGATCTTAGGCAGATAGGCTTTGATGGGGGGCTTGTCTGATAGGAATTCGGTAGTGAGCCCGTGCACCCGCAGGGCATCCGGATGGATCGGGGTACTGCCAGGATTAAAAAACCACTCGACGGTCTTACCGATGCGGCCGTCCACTATCTCAACGTAGCCGAAAGATATGATTCTATCAATTTTTGGATTGAGACCAGTCGTCTCAGTATCCAGGGCGCAGGCCAGTCCCTCAAGAGGATCCAGGTCATGCTCGGGGATTTTAAATGCCGGTTCCATTTGGGGCGAGCTTTCTGTATAGTTCCGTTTTGTAGTCACAAAACGAAACATACACTAACTTAGCAGGCGCGTTTGCAAGTGGCCAATACGACATTTCAGACTGTTTTGAACTTTCCGGCAAACCGACAGGGGCGGGATTTCGTGGTGGGGGATGTGTGCGGCGAGTTTGAATTGCTTTTTCGGCAAATGTCTGCGCTGATGTTCGACCCGTCGAAAGATCGCCTGTTCAGTGTCGGGCACCTGATCGCCTCCAGCTGGTCAATGTCGCAGTGCATCCGTTTCGTCCGCCACCCGGGCGTCTACGCGTTGCGCACGAACATCGAGCAGCAGCTCCTGGATCTGTTCGAAGAGGGGGAGCCCGACGAAGCCTATCTGGCCGACGTGGCGCAGACCTTCGGAGAAGCCGGAGCTTGGTTGGCCGAGTCGAGCCGCGCGCAGCGCGCGCAAGTTGTCGACGCGATGCGCATGCTCCCCTTGGCCATCGGGATCGGAGATCGACAGCCGCAGGTCGGCCTTGTGCATGGCAGCGTGCCTGTCGGCATGGCCTGGCCTGAATTCACCTCTAGGTTGGCAAAGGGTGACGAAGAAAGCTTGTCGGCTGCCCTTTGGGGGAACTCAAAGATTCCTAACGAGCCCGTCGTCGGAGTGAATGAAGTGTTCGTCTGCTATACCCCTGGCTGGGCCTTGGGTTACGAGCGGGTAAATATCCGTCAGGTCATGCCTGGTACGGCTCTGCAGCTATTCCAGCCAGCACCTGTAGGGCTGGTTAAATCATGAAAGGATATGGAATACGGTATGGAACAGATTGAAGATCGTGTAGATAGAACCAAAGACGGTGACCTTGTTGTGAAATTTGCGAAGACTGGCGTCACCAAGCGATTCCAGCGAATCTCCATCAACCACAGCTACCGGGGCGGTGCGAAGAACTTTTCCATCGCGGTATTCCTTGAGGTCGAGGATGAGGGCGCTGTGAATCTGGTGTTCGAAGCGCATGATTTTGACTACGACAACACGCCGAAGTTGCGCCGTTGTGTTGTTGAACGGTTCGAAGATGAAGGTACCGCAAACATCGCGCTTGCCTTGCTAACGGAAGCGATAGGTGGACCAGCGGCCGTTAGGAAGACTGTCGACGAGGAAGATGATCTGGCGGGCATGATTCCGACGCCAGGGCCCCATAAACGAAGCCGGTGGAAATCAACGTTGATCTGGTTTGCATTGTGCAGCGTGTTAATCGGTGGTGGTACCGCAGCGGTCCTGATCGGCGGGAGCGCACGCAGCGTGAGTACAACGGCGCGCGCTGCCGCGGACGGGCCGAGTCGCGCTCCGATTTTGCCCAATCCGACACCGGTGATCGGCCCCCCGCCCACAGTCTTGGCCACTCGGTTTAGTGGCGAGCCGTGCGACGGCAGCGAAGAGCTGTGCACTACGATTAGCACGCAAGGGCCTGCGCAGGCGATGAAGACGCTGGCGGACTTGGTGAAGGCAAAGAAGGATACCTACTACAAGCTGAAGGTCCAGTTGGTTGAAGATGACGTCAGCAATGCTTTCGAAAAGAAGGAATGAAGATGGACATGCGAAAAGACCCATTTGCGGAATACACATATGGTCGGCTGGCCTTGAAGAAGATCGGTTCGATCGATCCAAATTTTCGGCTGTTCAAAGCAGCTTGGCTGGGCAAGGCCAACGAGCGCCAGGTTATGCGGGTTACTGGTGCAACCTTTCGCGAAGCATTGAGCGGTCCGAACAAAGGCCAGCTGTGCGTTAAGGTCGAGGGTTCGGAGCACTCGGCGCTGGTGACCGCGAGCGAGATGGACGAGTATGAGGCCGCGCACCCAGGCCACGCAGATCGCGCGGATGCGAAAGGATCGTATGGACACGCGTAAGTATGTGGCCTTGCTCGCGGCCGGCATCATTTTCACGGCCTGCTCCCCTAAGCAGCAGGTGCAAGCGAATGCGGCAACGCCTTTCGCCGGCCAGGCTGCCAGTTCGTCTAACGCAACAGTCTTTGGCCGGATTACCGACAATGACTGGTACATGGTGGCCACGAGTACACCTGGTGTAAAACCCGTGGTGATCTGGGTTCCGTCCCATTCCGACTGTGAGAAGTCCGCCGGCGAATTCAATCTGAAGTCGGTCGACCCAAAGCGCCAGGGCGAGCCCGCGAAGGCGTGGTGCGCGCAGGGGCGCGAGATCCGGGCCAAGCTCAAAATCTAGCCGACTGAATGGTTCTCGCGGCCGATAGTCGTGGATTCCGCCGCCACAATTGGGCGGTCGGGGACGGTGGTGCAACCGCGCCGCTGTAACCGGAATAAGATGAACCCCTTTGCGAAGGAGTTCATATGGCCGTGCCAAAAAACGGAAAAGCCCACGATAGTATGCAACAATATATCGACCAGCCTGAGACGGTCGCCGGATGGGTCACAGATCAGGCAGTGGTGATGAAGGACGGTACGATGAACGTGACGTCGTACCTTCATTATGGGCATGGTGGCCTCGTCTTGCGCTCTGCGCTTGATCCGATGTCGCCGGAGTCGAGCGAAGGGTTGTGGCGGCGTTGGGATAGCGGCGAGCGATTTGTACCCATGTCCAAAACGGCATGCCAGGTAGCGTATTCGTTGCTCGACATCGCAGGTCTACCGCATAGCGCGCTGAATTTGCATCGTGAACTCGTGGATGGCCTTGCGCACCCGGAAAACATGAACAAGTCCGTCTTCGAAAAACTCCAGGCGCTGGCCGAAAGCATGAACCTCGCATTTGCGATGGGACACGACGCCGTGGACGGCTTCGATGAGCGCCACGCCGAAGTGGCGCGCCTGCTGGATGCCGCACCGTACCAGATGCATCCGGATCATGGCTGCGTGCTCAATGCCGATGTCGAGCGCCTCGACGCCGAGGCAATGGCGACAGTGGATGCCTGCAGATCGTAGGTTGACCCGGCTCCGACATTCCAGGCAGTGAGGTAGGGTGCAACCGCGTCGGGTAGATCGCTCTATGATGGGCTCCTCTACTTATGGAGCCCATATGTCCACCAAACTATCCGCCTTGGCCACTGCATCTCCACTGGAGTTGCTCAGTGGTGACCTAAAGATTGTCGCAGCGAACCTGCAGCGCGCCCAAAAGGAGCTGGAAGCCGCAACGGGCGGCCGGCACTCCTGGTTGGATGCGCCGATTGCGATCGCGAAGGATCGTGCGTTCAATCCGATTCCAGCTGCAGCGGTTGAGCTGCCGCACGTAGTTCTCTGCATGGAGGGGGGAATCATCACCAGCACGCTGGCTGCAACTCCGATTATGGTCACGGTCATCGATTACGATACCGAGGACTGTGTCGATCGAGATGATCTGGTCCTGATACCGCAAGGTGACGGCAAAATGGCAGAGGCTTATGCCAAGGTGGATCAGGCCTTCGTTGATGCCGCACGGACCACTGAGCTGATCGAGGCCGTGGAATCGCCGATACGTGAGCATGAAGAGCATCCCGGTCACAACTGAAATCACTTTTTGAAAGGGGGACCGCATGATCGATTTCGCAAAACTTCGTGATCCAGCCTTCATCGAGCGGGTCCGCGCCGACAGCGAAGCGCGGTCTCAGCGCCAACAGGAGGAGGAAAACCGCATCTGGGCGGCTGTCCGCGCACTTTCCGATCCTGATGTCGAAGGCCAGCTGGCCGACAAGGAACGGCGGTTCGTGAGCAGTTGCCGCAGCCTGGTGTCCCAGCAGCGGGTACTTAGCGAGCGGCAGCTGGAGTGGTTATTTGGCTTGGCCAATCGCTATGCGCCTTCGGCGCAAAGTGATGCGTCGGCGCCGGACGACTTGGGCGATCAAACTTCTTTCCCGTCACCTTGACCTTGGCTACGACGGAGAGCGATTGTCTTTCGATAATGGTAGCGCGGCGGGCCGTCGTGTTCAATGAAAGTCGCGGCTGCGTGTATTCAGCTCCCCTAGCATGTGCGTCAGGTCGACCAGGCGCTTGGCTACTAGGTGGCTGACGCCATTTTTCGATTGCCACTGGCCGTACACCGCCAGCAGGCGCGCGCCCATCACTTCACGCCGCTGTTTTTCCACCAACGACGGCCAGACGATCACGTTCACGTTCCCCGTCTCATCTTCCAGTGTGAGGAACACTGTGCCGTTGGCTGTGGCCGGCCGTTGACGCACCGTCACAAGGCCGCAGCCGCGCGCCAGGCGCGCGTCGTCGTACTGGTGCAGCACGTCGGCTGGCATCAATCGCATTGCGTGCAGGCGCGCGCGCAGATAGCTCAGGGGATGGCGCCCCAACGTCAGTCCAAGTTGTTGGTAGTCGGCCATCGTATTTTCGCTTTCCGTCGGTGCCACCAGTAGCAGATCTTGCTCGGCGATTGCGGCTTCCCGGAGCAGACCGCGATCGGGCGCGCTGCCTGCGGCCACCCACATCGCCTGGCGGCGGTTGCCGGTCAGCGCCGCCAGCGCGTCGGCGGCCGCGAGCAGCTTGAGCTGCTCGGCGTTGAGCACCGCTCGCACGCCCAGATCGTGTACGCTGGAGAACCCGCGTGCCGCGCGTGCCTCCTCGATCCGCCAAGCGGCCTCGCGCTCCATTCCCCTGATCGTGTTGAAGCCTAGCCGCACGCCACGTGCGCCGCCATCCACCGTTTCCAGCACCGCCTCCCAGTGGCTGACCATGACATCGACGCCCCGCACCGCCACACCGTGGCGCCGCGCGTCTTGCACCAGCTGCGACGGCGAATAAAACCCCATCGGCTGGCTGTTCAACAGCGCCGCCAGGAACGCGGCCGGCTCATGCCGCTTCAGCCAGCTCGAGGCGTAGGCCAGCAGCGCGAAGCTGGCCGCGTGCGACTCGGGAAAGCCATATTCAGCAAAGCCGCGGATCTGACCGACGATGCCCGCAGCGAAGGCCTCCGTGTATCCGCGTTCGGCCATGCCGCTCATCAGCTTGGCTTCGAAGTGCTCCAGACCGCCCTTGCGTTTCCACGCCGCCATCGCGCGCCGCAACTGGTCCGCCTCGCCGGGCGTGAAGCCGGCCGCCACCATCGCGATCTGCATCACCTGCTCCTGGAAGATGGGAATGCCGAGGGTGCGTGATAGCACGCCCTCCATCTCCTTGCTGGGATAGACCACCGGATCGACGCCTTCGCGCCGGCGCAGATAGGGATGGATCATGCCGCCCTGGATAGGGCCGGGCCGGATAATTGCCACCTCGATCACCAGGTCGTAAAAGGTGCGTGGCTTCATGCGCGGCAGCATGGACATCTGCGCCCGGCTCTCAATCTGGAACACGCCGATGGTGTCGGCATTGCTGATCATCTCGTAAGTGGCAGGGTCCTCCGCCGGGATATCCCTCAGTTCGAAGCGCTCGCCCCGTTCCGCGCTGATGATCTCCAGCGTTCGCTGGATGGCGCTAAGCATGCCCAGCGCGAGCACGTCGACCTTCAGCAAGCCCACCGCGTCGATATCGTCCTTGTCCCACTGGATGATGGTGCGGTCCTCCATGCTGGCGTTCTCCACCGGCACCAGCCGTGACAGCTTGGAGCGCGCCAGCACGAAGCCGCCGGGGTGCTGCGACATGTGGCGCGGGAAGGACATCATGTGCTCGGCCAGCGCGCCCCACTTTTGCGCAAGAGGCGAGTCGGGATCGAAGCCGCAGCTCACCATCCGCTCGCGCAGTGCGGCCTGGCCGCTCCAGCTGCTGCCGGCGGCGGCGACCTTGTCGACGATGGACAGGTCCACACCCAGGGCACGGCCAACATCCCGTAACACGCTCTTAGGCCGGTACGAAGTCACCACCGCCGTCAGGGCGGCACGCGTGCGGCCGTATTTCGCGGACAAGTACTGGATCACTTCCTCGCGCCGTTGATGTTCGAAGTCGACATCGATGTCCGGCGGTTCGTCGCGCTCCTTGGAGATGAAGCGCTCGAACAGCATGGTGCCGCGCGCCGGGTCGACCTCCGTCACGCCAAGGCAGTAGCACACGGCGGAATTGGCAGCGGAGCCGCGTCCCTGGCACAGGATCTTGCGCGATCGCGCGAAGCGCACGATGTCGTACACGGTCAGAAAATAGTTTTCATAAGCCATCTCGGCGATCAGCGTCAGCTCCTTCTCCAGCAGGTCCTGTACTGTGTCAGGGATGCCCGCCGGGTAGCGCCAGTGCGCGCCCAGGTAGGCCTGCACGCGCAGGTAGGACGTGGCGGTCTCGCCCTCGGGCACGATCTCGTTGGGGTACTCGTATTTCAGTTCATCGAGACTGAATCCGCACAGGTTGGCGAGGCGCACCGACTCCGCCAGCGCAGACACCGTGTACAGGTTGGCCAGCCGCAGGCGCTGGCGCAGATGCTGTTCGGCATTGGGCGCGAGCAGCCGGCCGCAGTGGTCCACCGGCATGCCGTGGCGGATCGCGGTCATGGTGTCCTGCACAGGTTTGAACGAGCGCACGTGCATCACCACGTCGCCGGTGGCCACCGCCGGCAGTCCATACTGGGACGAGATCTGTTCGACGGCCTCGCGATGCTCGTCGTCCGTGGCCCGGCAGTGCAGGGTCATGGCGATGCGCGCGCGTCCGGCCGCGCAGTGCAACAGCCAGGCCGCCTGCTTCGCCAGTTCGTCCACGCCGGCGCCGTAGCGCGGCAGCAGCACCAGCTGGCAGCCGGGTAGCCCGCGCAGCGCCGCCAGATCGGGCGGCGGGGCGGCGATGTCATTGGGCCGCACCAAGTATTCGCCCTTGGGCGCGCGCATGCGCGCGGCCGTGATCAGTTCGCACAGGTTGCCGTAGCCGTCCTTCGTCATGGCGAGGATCAGCAGCGCGAACGGCGCGCTGCCGTCGATCGGCGTGACCCGCATCTGGCTGCCGACCACCAGTTTCAGCCCGGCCGCCTTGGCGGCAATATGGGCCTTCACCGCGCCGGCCATGGTGCATTCGTCCGCTACGGCCAGCGCGCTGTAGCCCAGCTGCTGGGCGCGTTCAACCAGCTGCTCTGGCGACGAGGCGCCGCGTAGGAAGGTGTAATGGCTCACGCACTGCAACTCGGCGTAGGCCGGCAGGATGGTTGAAGGGGCGTCCATGCTTCAACCGTACAGGCCGTGCAGATACCACTGCGCTTCGTGCGTGCGTTCCAGGTAGATCCAGTAGCACGTCGCGTCGGCGCCCTGGGCGATGTAGTAGTCGCGGGCCACCGTCTGGTCGTTCCACCAGCCGGCCTCAATGCGCTCCGGCCCCTTGATGAGTCGCAGCGCGCTAGTGTAGAACGGCCGGTTGTCGCGCACCAGCAGGCGGACGGGCTTGGGCAGCAGCAGCGACGGCCTGGCCAGCGGTTCCGGGTCGGCCGCGCCGCGCGCCGCTTGCGAGGTGGCCGGCACCCAGCTGTTGCAGGCCTCCGGCCGGTGATCGGAGGCCTGCGCCGGCATCAGCACGTTCTCCGCACCCAGTCTGGCCGATAACACCTCCAGCAGACGCGTGAAATCCTCCGGCGAGCCGCCCGGTTCCGGAAACAGTTGGTCGGTCGGCGGCAGCATCGCCTGCAGATCCAGCGCGCGTAGGCGTAGCGCGATCACCGGCGACGTGAGCTCCACCTTCGCGAGGCGCTCCTTGAGCAGGCGCAGCAGGTGCGGCTCCTTCCAGGTCGGCTCGCCCAGCCGGATCTCCAGCGTGGTCGGCACCACCGCCGCGCGGCCTCGCTCGTGCTCCAGATCCAGGGCGAACGCGGCCACGGCCAGCTGCTGTACCGTGAGCCATCCCGTCATCTGCAGGATCAGCGCGGTCGCGCCGCACATCAGCGCCTCCGCGTGCTCGATGCGGTCGAAGGTTTCGGCGTAGCCTGAAAACTGCGGGGCGACCGCGATCCAGCGCTGCATCTCGGGCAGTTCGCCATAGGCGCGATCGAGTTCCTGCAGCAGCTGGGCACCAGTACGCCGAAGCAGGCCGGCGCGCGGCAGGCGCCGCAGCGCCGCCAAATCGGTCGCGCCGATCCCACGCAGCCAGTCCAGATGCGGCCAGGCAGCTGCCAGCGATCGGATGCCCAAGCGGTCCAGCAGGCGTGCGAGCGTGTCGCTGCGAACGCAGCGCCGGCGCGGCGGCCGACGGCCGCAGGGGGCGCGCGCAAGCATCCATGCGCCGCCGGCGGTGGGCGCGGCGCCCAGGCATACCGTGAAGCCCAGTTGGTTCGCGCTGTCACGCACCAGCCGGCAAAGCGCGCGGTGGCCGCCGAACAGGCGCAGGCTGGCACCCACGTCGAGCAGCATACCGAAGTCTGGCTGCAACGCTACCTCCGGCGTAAAACGCATCATAGCCAGCGCCAGCGCGTGCAGCGCGTCGGCCTCGCGCGTGATGTCGCGATCGAGCGCCGTCGCGTCGGGTGACATCGCCGCCACACCGGCTTGGCGCATGCCCAGCGTCACACCGTCCGCTTGGGCCGGCGCCGAGATGGCGCGCACTTGGCCCTGGTCCATCACGACGAACTTGCCCGACTCAGACCAACAGGGGCGCAGCGCTTCGAGCGGCAGCAGAGGCAGAAATAGGCTGAGGAGGAACCGCATGATCTTGATGAAATGGATGGCGTCCGACGGGCATTTCCGGCAAACGCACGAATAGGTCTTCTTCGGCGGCCGGACCACGGCGCTTCACCATGGAAACGGAGATGCCGCCCAGCGCGGGTCGCAGTCCAAGTCGGAGCAGCGCCGGCGAGGCCTCGCTGCGGCCGGCCAGTGGCCGTAGGAGCCAGAAATGGGTATCGGCGGCCTGTGCGGCCAGGTGCAAGCGCCTGAGCGATTCAGCGCGCACGTTAGCTTGCCAGAGGACCACCGCGCCGCAGCTCCCGTTTTTCAGGATCTGCTCGGCCGTCCACAGCGCGTCGCCAGTTCTTTGGGGACGCATCCACAGCAGGCGATTGATGTCGATGCCCCAGGTTTGCAAGGCTTTGGCGTGGGGAATGTACGGCGGCTGAATCAGCGCGATACGCCGCTCCTGAGCCAGCTTTTTCAGGACGGGCTTGAGCAGTTGAAGCTCGCCAATCCCGGACTGCTGCACCAGCAGTTCGACCAGACTGGATCGGGGCCATCCGTGATTCGGCAATTCCCGGTCCAGATCCGCGTGTCCACTGGACATCGTAGGCACGCGCGAGACGGCCAATTCGCTGGCCCGCCAAATATCGGGCATCAGCGCGGGGTCGCAGGCGTTGCTGCCGACTGTGGGGGAAAATGAAGTGCCGATCATGATGTGGCTGCTGTTGCCTATGAATAATTGCTGTATGGATGTACAGTATATCGCAAACCTTTGGGGCAGGTATACAAATTGGTGGTTGTCGTGCGGCGATATCGTTGGCCAGAGTAAGATGGGGCAAACCAACCTGCGAGAGAACGATCATGTGCGGACGACTCGACCAAAATGACATTGACCGGCTCCTGAATGATTTCGGCTGGGCCGGAGAGGTTGTGCGTCGGCAGGTTGGAAGCCAGACCTTCGATGCACGCCCTGGCACCCAGCGGCCGATCATCTACCTGGACGGTTCGGATCTCGTCGTGGACGCGCGTTTTTGGGGGTACAAGGGGCGCAACGCTCCACCTGGTGCAACCCGCCCCGTGCCCAATGCGCGCCTTGACAAACTGCTGGGCCCTTACTGGGGCAGGCTCGCGCGAGGCAGGCGCGTGATTGTGCCGGCCAATGGCTGGTACGAATGGGTACCTGAGCCGGACCAGCCGAAGAAAAAGCATCGCTGGCACATCCATCGCGCCGACGGCGAGCTGCTATACATGGCGGGGATTACGCTGTGGACGCAAACCGAACTACCACATGAAAGCGGCTTCGTCATCGTCACCTCCGCCGCAGAGGGCAGCATGGTCGACCTGCATTCGCGCGCGCCGATTGTCTTTACAGCAACTGATGCAGCAACCTGGTTGGACCCGGAGATTGCCGGCGAGCAGGCGGCCGAGTTGGCGCGTTCCACCTCGCTAGGGCATGATCGCTTCGCTTGGTTTGAAGTGAGCAGCACGGTGAAAGACGGACCGGAGCTGGCGCAGCCGTTGGAGCGGTCAGTCCTCCCACTGTAGAACAGGTTGGCCAGCAGCTGGTGGTGGCCATGGCCACCGCCGCGCTGCGCGCGCCGGCGGCGATCGCGGATCCGGCGGTGGTCAGGTGTTGGCGTGGGCGCGGCGCCGGCGGCGGCCGGCCAGCAGCTGGTGCATGCAGGGCGTGGTGTGGGCCAGCGCCGGTGCCGCGGCGCGCCGGCGGCCGCCGTCGACCTGGTGCAGCAGCTGGAGGAGGCGCCGGCCAGGCGCCGAGCTGGTGGAGCAGGTTGGCCAGCAGCTGGTGGTGGCCATGGCCACCGCCGCGCTGCGCGCGCCGGCCGCGATCGCGGATCCGGCGGTCAACTACCTCATCGACGGTGCGTTGTCCTCGCCAAGTCCTTCTCCTTCTGTATGATCGAAATCATTGGTCATTGAGAGAACCATCATTTCTTGCAGGGCTGTACGGAGCACGGCAATCGCATCGTCAAATCTCGGGTGGTACCCCAACGTGTCGACAGCCTCAAACTGCACCTTGAGCGCGGTGTAGCGCGATTCTAGGTGGCCTAACAGGACGTCAGCGTGCCGCAGCATAAATTCCCGCTGATGGAGCAGTTCATCACGTTCATGCTGTGCTACCAGCGCGAAGTCGAAGATGTCCCTGCCGGTGATACGATCGCCCCGGTGCCACATCTTCTTCGCAATGATTTCCACCGAGGTCTCGACTTTGACTTCGCGGCCAAGCAGCGTGACGACTTCATAGCCAGGCGACGTGAGATTTGGAGCTGCGACGAAGTCGACCTCGCCTTCAGGAAGGAAGAGCTTGATGTAGCCGGCCGCCTCGTCGTATTCGGTGGTCAGGGATTCGACGACATCGCTCAACCTGGGGTTCACGAAGCCGAGTGATTGTGGATCGGGCACGAAGATGTCGATGTCCTTACTAAAGCGGTGCCCATAGCGCAGCATCAGTACGGTGCCACCCCCCAGGGTCCAGAATGGATTGTCCCGGCCGTGTTTCGCGATTTCGTCGATCGCGATCATTGCGCTCTGAAAGAGACGTTCCCACGTGACAGGGACTGTACCCTGCGTCAGTGCGACCAGACTTCCCGACATACGTGCCACTCCTTTGCAAGATGCTGCAGGTTCTTCATGATTTTGCTCGACGATGTTTCCGCGCTTGCCGCCTCTGCGACGGCCTTGACCACAACAGGCAAGGGTGTCTCTTCCAGGAAGGCCAACAGGTGAGCCTGGTACTGTTGAGGCACGTCGCCAGTTCGAAGAATATGTGACAGAGCGTTGGGCGTGAGCATGACCCGATAGCTCGTGCTCGCGCTTCTCGCTGCTACAGCCAGGCCACTCTTCATGTTCGGCCCTTCTTGCGCCGCAAGCCCGATGCCCAAGAGGTCCAGGATCGCGTTGAGTTTGGTATAGCCCATGTCGTTTAATGTGCCGTTTTCCAGCCGATTAACGGTGACGCGAGACAGACCGACCAAGTTGCCAACCTGCTCTTGCAGAAGGCCCAACTCGGTGCGCTTTTGTTTCACTGCGATTCCTATCTGTTGCAAATTCACAATGTTACCTTACTCATTCGTGTTAAGTATAATTTACATGGTAGCATAATCCACGTGCTCCTACTTCGCTTTGCCTGGGCACATTGTTTTCGTCGCGGCGAATTGTCACGAGAGGTGAAGCATTGACCAGCAATTTGTGAAAAGGTTAAGAATATGGGTGAAGCAAAGGGTAGGCGTGCTGCATTGGTGGCTTGGGAGGCTGATCTCAGCGACGAGGAGAAGACCATCGTGTCGGTTTGCAAGCTGATCCATGCGCGCCTGAACAAGGACGCGGGTTTCGTGCGGGCCTGTTACTTCTTCGCCATGCTGTTACGGAAGCACCTCAAAGAGCAGAAGGGCATTCTCGTAACGCCAGTAGTCGGCTGGGCCGGCTATAAGGGGAACGTGTTTGGACATGCGTGGGCAGAATACCAAGGCAAGATCATTGACCTGTCACTGACGCAGACGACCGAGCCGATAATTTTCCCGTCCGGCCCTTTGGTCATTCTTGGCCAGCCCTTTGGGCACGGCGTCACCTACGAATACATCCGAGAAACGAGCGATGACATTGCCGCGGTGGCCGGCGAGTTTCGAGTCTCGTTTGGTGAGCGCATGCGCATGACCGTCGCGAGCGACGATCTCATCGACGAGTATTTTAACGATGCTCCGCCAGAGCACCGTTATGCGGAAATTTTGAGCAAGCTCAACTAACTGGACGCGGCGCCGGCCGGGCGCCGAGGTTCAGCCCGCCGGCCGATCCGCTGGCTCGATGTCCTCGTCTACTAAATCTGGGTCCGTGTCAGGCGTTTCTTGTGGCTCCAGGGCCTCATGTATCGCCTGAATAATCGCGCTAGCCAGTTCCTGGTCTTCGAGCATTGGAAACGCCTTTCTCAGCTTGTTCGATATCGTCCAGCCGTTCTTGCGCACTGATCTGATGATTTGGTCGATGTCTGTGTTCGGCCCCTCGAGATATTCTTTCACTCCGGCGCGGGCACGCTCGATGTCACGCAGAAAAAGCGCCTCCTTGCTCATTTCGTTCTCGATTGTCATCTGCACAACATGCCCCAGATAGGCGGCTTGGGATGTCAGGTCGGGATAGCGCCATACCGGCAAAGCGTCGTCATAGTCGTCGAAGTGGAAATTGCTGCGGACACCGTCTGGATACTCGACCATCGCATCGAAACGGTAACGGTCGGCAAACCTGCGCATGATCGGTTTCGAGAACCGCTCCAGCGCCCTATCGTAGCCGACACGTTCATGCGTGCTGTTCGTAATTGTCGCGGAGATTGGCAGTATGAACGGCTCTGGCACCGCGCCATCGCGGCGCAAGACGTCGTTGACCAGGAATCGCGAGATTCTCCCATTTCCATCGCTCATCGGGTGAATAAATACGAACCCGAAGCTTGCAATAGCTGCGCGTACGATCGCCGATGCCCCCCGCGTTTTGCTCAACGTCGCTTGCAGGCCGCCGAGCAGTGGTTGCGTCCGATCCCAGTGCGGCGCGATATAGTCGACCTTGTCGAGATAGCCGACCGTATGGCCCACGAACACTGGCGACTGTCGGACGCCATATCGTGTGGCGGGCCCAAGAATCTCAGCCTGCAGTGCACTGAGGGCGTCGACCGATAGCGGTTCATTGGCCGTGCCGCACCGGCTTTCCATGGCGGCGGCAAATCGCCGGACACGATCGACTTTTTTTTCTTCGCGTTCGATCAGAAAGCTTGCGCGGGACTCCTTGATTGTGAGCCAGACCGCACTTCGCATCAAAATATCAGCGCCGAATTCCACCTCCAGGTCCCTCAGTGCCTTGGCGCAATCATATCCCTCTGCCTTGTGGACAGCTCCGGTTCGCAGGATCATCGGACAAAATTCGGGCGTGCCCGGCATGTTGTCCCGCACTCGCCACCGTTGAACATTGATGGAGCGGGTGGCCACGAAATATTTATCAGGCTCCAATGCCTCAATGTAATTCCCCGAAGGGGCGTCTGGCACGTCGAGCGTACGGCCCGTCATCCATTCGTAGAAAAAACCGATTCGTCGCGCGTACGCGCCGGTCGGCTCTCCACGGATCCATTCTTCGAATACTGAAGGGGGAACCACGTCGAATACGCGCGAAAAAAATTCCAAATTGACAGTCTCGTATTTTAATGAGAAAGTGATATGTGCTGGAACGGTGGGGTCAGGCTCGGCTGCGGCTGGATATGTCTCAAGCCGGACCTCGTCGCTTTCCATCGTTTTGCGCCGTGTTCCCAGCTGACTTTCGACAGCAAAAGGTTGCACCGGCTCAATACCAAGGTGCTCAGCCACCCATTTCAATCCAAGGTAATTGCTCATTTTTGAGTAAAGTCGTTTTTTTTTATATAAAAACTAGTGTCTCACAAAAAAAATGAATAAAACATAGTTTTTATGTCAATCTTGGGGTAGTGCACTCATCTGCAGCATTCCAGTCGTACTCGACGTGGTCCACGGGTTCCGCAATCGTCCAACCTGGCAAGCCGGCGCGCACGCAGGCCTCGATCGTCGCATATTCGCCTTGATCAGGCTCCACGGTGACGAGGGAAACACCCTCCGGGCGGCCGCCGGCCCAAGTCGACATGAATTGCTCAGCGCGCGCTTCGCTTGGAAACGTGATCGCAGCAGGCTGGTCTACCGGGTCGAGCTTGGACCAAAACGCTAGGCCGATGCAGCTGCCAATAAAAATCCCTTCAATTTCGCTATAAATTACATAAGCCATCGCGATTCTCCCATCGTGCATGCGTAGTTACGCGGCGATGTGCCGCACCAACTGCATGGTGACGGGATTCCAGGCACGTGGTTGCAACAGCGACGCTAGCCGGTGCCGCAGCACCGCAGGTCGACCTCCTCGGCATGTCCCTCGTCGACGGCTTTCGCCGCGCCAGGCGAAATCTCGCAACTGTCGTGGGAGTAGAATATTCTATTCGGCCAGTAGAATATTCTACCGACCAAAAAATCCCATGATTACCTAGCGCGGCTACCGCGCAATTTCGGAGAATGAATGATTTCGATCCCGCCACTATCCCATGTTCATCTGGTGGACCAGCTGCGCATCTCAGCGCGCACGCGCAAGTTCCTGCTACGCAGCGATGTCCAGACGGTCGACCAGCTGTGCCAGCTCAGCTATCTTGACTTGGTGCGTAGCTCTGGACTGCACCAGTGGAATGCGTACCAGGTGCGGCGCGAACTGGCCCGTATCGGTCGCCACCTGCGTGATGAGGCAATACCTGGTGTGATGCTTGACACAGAAGAATTTGGCCACGTCGACCTGGGGCTAACGATCCACGCTTGCCTGGCTGAGGACCAGAAAGACCCACTCAAACTGGAGTTGATTATCAACGGCAACGTGCTCATGGAGTACGACCTGCTGGAAGGGTTCCGAGCTGGCGCCGAGGACTGCGAGCCGGCGAACCGTGTCGCCCAACTGCGTCACACCGCGCTGGACCTTCGGCGCATGGCCGCCGCGTTGGACGAGCTGGCCAGCGAAGAGCCTGCAGAGGCCTGATCGGCTAGAGGTATCGTGGGAACCACGAGAAGGCAGATAAGTCTGCGTCCAGCCCACAATAAGGCACCTGGCATGGCGCTGCCAGGTGCAATGAGCAGAACTAGCCTTTTGGCTTGCCCTGGGCGTCACTGAGGCGGAATTTCTGGCGGCGATCGCCCATCAGAAAGCGCAAATCTCGGATGGTCAGTTCGGACACCTCGTGCATGCGGATCAGCAGCGAGGCGCCGACGGGCAGGCGGCGGTGGCGGATCTTGCTGATCACCGGCGGCGCCACTTCCAGCGCGCGGGCGAGGGCCGCGTCGTTTTTCAGCTGCAGCTGCTCGATCAAGGTGTCGAGCAGGCGGTCGGGGTTGTATTCCAGTTCTTCGGTGTCGCCTTGATCGGCTCCGTGGGACAGATTGTCTCGCATATCGCGTTCCTTTTCGGTAGTGTGGTTGAGATTGTATTACTCTTGGGAAATCAATTCTTCGTCCTGCACCTTGGCATCGCCTATGTGCTTCTTCGACTTTGCAGCCTTCTGCGCCTTTTTCAGCGTGGCGGCCGCAATCAGCTCGGCGTAGCGCTGCTGGATGGATTCCGGCGTGGTGTAGGCGAGCTCGATGCCCAGCAGAAGCGCCATTTCCTGCCGAACCGAGGCGAGAATCCTGGCGTCGTCGTCGGAAGGTACAGCGGTGGGCCATCCCTTCGTGTACAGCAGGTGCGAAGGAATCCGGCTCTCAATGTCGACGCGGCGCGCGGCCTTTTCCTTGGCCTGTGCTACCGCCAGTCGCAAGTCGGCCGATAGCAGCTGGGGTGCGGTATCCGCAAGCCAGTGTTGACCCTGGAACGCAAATGTCGAATCGGCTTCGAGCTGGACCATCTCGCGGTACACATCGGCATTGTTTTCGCACGCAGCCGACGCGCGCAGGTCGGCCTGGCAGCTCATGATGCAGAACACGCACGAGACGCGCGACACGGCGTAGCGCACATAGGCCTCGTGCAGGCGCAGGCCAGACTGCGCGATGGACGCGAAAACGTCCTCGAGCTTCCATTCGATGATCGCATTCCAGGTTACGCCCACCTTTTGCTTGCGGGCACGCTTCAATTTCTCTTGTAGTGCCGAGACCGGCATCTTCGACCGCGTAGTGCTCTCCTGGCGGCGGATGCCGGCGACGTTCACGATATCGTGATCAGGAAAGCGCCCCTTCAGCGCTCGGGTGATGACATCCACCTTGAGTTCCGAGGTGCAGAAGCGAAGCGCCGGCGTGCTCCAGGGCAGAATCAGCTTCACGCAAGACAGCTCAGCATAGCGTTTCAAGTTCGCCTTCCAGCGCGACTGCCAGCGGTCCATCATGTCGCCGGCCGGACGGCGCACGACCATAAGCTCCAAGCCAAATCGCTCGGCCAGCTCCTCACACACGGGGAGGCTATCGTCCCACTCGACGCGCCCAAGGTCAGCATGGACCAGTACGCGCGGTCCAGTATGTCCGAACGAGTCCAGATAGTTGATCACTGCGACGGTGCACGCTTGGCTGTCCTTGCCACCCGAGACCCCGATCGCGCAGACGGCGCCGGCGTCGAGCAAGTTTTGCACTTCATCGGTGATGGCCACCGAGGGGACCGCGTGGGCCAGGCTCGCCTGCGGGGTTGGGATAAGACTGACTGCTTTTTTCATTTTATGGCTCCAGAACGTCACATTGGTATTGGACCAAATTTGGAGCCCGTCTCGCAAATGTGGTTGCAGATTGGGGAGGACTTCTCCGCTTGGCCGCCGTGGGCCAAGCGGTTCATGCTCGGTGCGCTAAGGCTGAGATGATTCGGATTCGCCGGCGCGGACGTCCTCGAGCAGCTGGTCCTTGCACTCGATCCAGAGCTGCGCGAGAGACGCGTTGCCCTGGTTGGCCACGTCGTCCAGAAGCTGCTTCGAGCCCCGCTCCATCAACGAATAGGCTAGGCGCTCGATTTGGTCTTCCGAAAGGTCGCTTGTATCGATGTCGGCTTCGATGGCGGAAATCGCATCCAGTCCGCTCCAAACAGAAACGGTATGGCCGCGGTGGCGGATCGCTTCGGCCAGCGTGCTGGTGGAAAGCTGCTGCATCATCGCGACACGGAGCAGGTCGGAGACTTGACCGCGCATCTGGTCGTCCTGGATGCTGGCCACAATCTTGTTGAATTCCGACTGGATATGCGCGGAGGCCGCTGCAGCATCGCCTGCAACCAGAGCAGAATTGAGCTTGGCGCCGAATTCGACGGCGTTGGTGGTGTTGCTCTCCAGCTTGACCTGGCGGCTGTAGTAGCTGCAGTCGCCGCCAAATTCGAACAGCCGCGGACGGTCAGAATGCCAGCAGCCTTCGATCTTCATGGCCTTGAGGCCATGGCCATCATCGATCCGCTCGGCGACGCGATAGACGGTGTCCAGATCCGCGGCATCGGTGAACTGGTAGGTAGCAAGCAATCGCGCGAGAACCGGGTCGCTGTCGGCGCCGTAGTGCCTCGCGATGACCTGCAAGTACTCGCCGGCAAACCACTCGTCGCCGAGCGGCACGTCAATGTCGAGCGACTCCGCGAGATCACGCAGCTCCTCCAGGATGTCCTGCCACGATGGCGGGCTGTTTTCGGACATGCGTGAGATAAAGACCTGGCCATCCCCAGGATGGTGCTCGTCCAGGCCGAAGCCCTTGAAGAGTGCGCGGATCAGCGGCGTCACCGCGCTGAGCTCCAGCACGCCGGTTGAATCGTAAAGGTTTTGAGACATGGTGCGCCCTATGTTTGGTTGATAGGGCCCGGCACAAGCAATGTGCGTGTGACAGGCATACTCAATCATCTCGTTAAACCTGCGACGTGGTTGCAAAATCGGGTGTCCGTGCGCGCAGCTTTTGCAAGACGCGTTTCATGTGCTCGCGCGACTCCTGGTGGGCGAGCAGCACATCGTCTTCCGACGCCGGCTCGTCGCCCATAATGCCCAGGAACTGGGAAACCTTCAGGCCCAGTGCTTCCTGCATTTCCGGATCGGTCCCTTGGTCTGAAACGAGGTAGTAGCACAGCACCGAGTCGCGCAAGCCTTGGCGGTGCGCGCGATCTTCAGCTTGGCTGTGCACGGCGGGAGACCAATCCAGTTCCGCGAACACAACGACCCTGGCGCGCTCCTGCAGGCCATCAATGCCGGTGGCCGCTCGCAAGGAGATAATGCACAAATTCGTTTTTCCCGTCCTGAAGGCTTCCTTTGCTTCCCATTTCTGATCCGACGATTGGCGCCCAGTGATGCAAACCGGATTGAAGTCGGCCAGCTGCTCAAGCAGCGTGTCGACCACGGAATGGTGGTGGGCGAATACGATGGTCGGTTCATCCGCCTCGAGCAGCGTGCGGACGAACGCGGCGGCCGCATGAGACTTCGCGATCCCAGTAGCCCGCCTCGTCTCAGTGATCGCCTCCAGCTCAGCGCGGCCGCGCGCAAGCACGTCGGACAGACCTTCAGCTTTCTTGGCCAGCGCCACCGCGCTCTGGATCAGTTCGTTGTACAGGCCATCGTTGGCGTCGAGGTGCTCGATAATTCGCCGCTTCGGCGGCAGGTCCTGGAGAACGTCTTCCTTGCGCCGGCGCAGCATAAGGCCTTCACGGCGCAGATGCGCATTGAGAATGTCGGGCTGGACCACGGCATCATTCCCGTAGCCGTTACACCACTCGCGAGTAAACGAGTCCCAATCCCCCAGGCAGTGGTACTCGATAATGTTGAGCACGTTCCAGATCTCGCCACCACGGTTATAGATCGGTGTTCCGGAAAGACCGATTACTTCATCGGCAGCGGTAGCGAGGTCGCTGGCCGCCGAGTACTTCTCGGTACCGGCGTGACGCAGATCCTGGATCTCGTCGAAAATGATGCGCTTGAAGCCATGGCCGCGCAGCGTCTGGCGCCAGGAGCGCAATAACAAGTAGTGGATCACATAGATGTCGGCGGGTGGGAGCGGAGCCGCTTTCGTGCCGCGGATGACGTGCACCCTCACGCCGGTACTGCTGGCGAAAAGCGGGCCGTCGTCCTGGCCATCAGTTTCCAGAAATTCCGGGATCTTTTCTTGCCAGTGGCGCACCAGGTGCGGCGGCACCACCACGAGCGCTGGCCATTGCTGATCGGTCGCGAGGTATGCGAGCGCCTGGACGGTCTTGCCAAGGCCCATTTCGTCTGCCAGAAGGGTGCGGCGGTTGCCCAGCATCCAGGCGAGACCCTCGCATTGGAAGGGGCTCAGCTCGCCCTTGAACGTAACATCCGGGTGCGCGACCACGCAGCCCTTGGCCAACTGCTTTCGCTGCATCGCGTAGTTGCAGGCGTCACCATAGGCCTGGTCAAATAGGCCGGGATCATCCACCTGCAACGGCCAACGGTGCATGAACCAGACCAGGTCTCCGAAATTGCGGCGGTTCGCCGGGAACTTGGCAATGCCAGCTCCACGTCCGCTCGATCCAGGGAAGACCCGCTTTGCCATCTCGGCTACTTGGGGTTCTCCATCGATGATCCAGAATTCGCCTTTCGGGGTGCTTTCCCTGCGGAGCACGCCGAATGTCTCGCTCGCCGACTGTGGCCTTGCCAGGTACTGCGGAACTTCCATCTTCACAACGCGATCCCCCAGAGTGAATTGAGGCTGAGCACATGCACCGGCTTTCCCTCGATCGTGCCCGGCAGGACGATGCTGCGCTCGAGCACGACAACGATTCCCCGAACCGCATCCTGCTCGGCGTAGCGCGTCAGCTGGTCCATCAACGTGGCGCGCGCAGGCCGCTGCTTCTTCACCTCGATCACGATGCCATCCACCCAGGCATCGGCGCGGCAGCCAGCGGCAAACGCATATTCCTTCTCGAATCGAATGTGGTGCGCCGTTAGGGATGCGCACACAGCATCATGGAGAGCGAATTCGAGCTGCCCGATTCGGCTCACGCGGATGGTCCGTAGCGAGACCAGGACTTTCTCTATCGAGACACCGGAGATTGGATCTTCAAACAACATGAGGGATCTCCCGGCGGCGCAGGTCTGGTGGGATCTGATCGAGGTCTGCGCGTTTATTCGTGGCGCCGCCCAGCTGCTTGAGGAAGAACGGGACGCCCGCGAAGTCGCATTGCTTCAGGAGGTCCTGCGCCCATTCGGTGAGCATGATGCGCGCACCAGGCCCGGACTCGCCGCCTACAATCACCCACCCCAGTTTTATGAGCTGCTCGATCGGGATACGAACCCGCTCGAGCAAAGGTTCCATGGACAGGCCGTGCAACCTGGCCGGTACACTCAGCAGCTTCCCCAGATCCCGATCGGCCTCGGCCTGGGTAACGATGGTCGCGATCAACCAGACATTGGGGTAACCCGAACCCCAATCGGGCGGGAGCATGCGGGCCACATTGCCGATTCGCTTTGTGACGATTTGAAAGGTGAGGTGAGGGCAGTCGCGTATCAGCTGCCAAAAATCTTCGCGCCATACCTCTGGCACTTCGTTGTCGAAAATGTCCGCCTGGGACGCAGTAAAGACCGGCCAGAACTCGCCTGTGCGGGCGGCCACCTTATTCCAGCGGTACACTTGGTTCCAGTTTGCGGTGCTCGTGCGATATCGAGGAACGCCGGCGCCCCAATGGGTGACGCCACCGAAAATCCCACGCGCATCCATGCGCTCGGCATAGCAGTGATCGCAGCCAGGTCCGGTCCGGGAACAGCCAATCCATGGATTCCACGTTGACCGCGTCCAGCCGATAGAGGTTCTTTCAGCCATGGTGGCCTCCCACAGCGTCCAAGGCAGCATGCATCTGGAACCCGGGCCGATCCCGATACATTTCCGCCGCGCCTCGCAGGTACTGCAGAATCCATTCGGTAACGATCCAACGCCGCCCCAGACGCTCAGCGGCCAGCCCAGTCTTTGTCGTGCCGCCAAAGAGGTCAGCGACCAGGTCCCCAGGCTCTGTCAGCAAACGAATGAAGAAGTCCGGCAACGATGTGGGCTGCATGGCGCCGTGCGGCGGCAAACCGAGCTCCTTCGCGTGCTGGCGATAAGCAGCGGTGTCACGACAGGCATGGCCACGTTCAAAGACATTGCGTGGAATCTTTCCAGCGGTGATCCGCCCGAACGAGTTCGGACGGATTTGGTACGCCCCATCACCATATTCGGCGGTGCGGCCGGCGCCGCCGGCATGCATCAACTTGTGGTGACGTTCGGTGTGCGCTTCGAGCACACGTCGGTTGTCCGAGCGTACCTTGAGTGGATCGTTGGTGAACCACAGCACCGGTTCGTACGCGGTGGTCAGCTGCACGCGGTTGACGCAGGCCCAGTAGGTCGGGCCCGGAGGCTTGCTGTAATTCACCCAGGGGATGCGGTCCATCAGATCAAGCCCAAGTCGATCGTGCAGAGCCAGCGTCAGACGTTCGATATACAGCGAGCGCGCTGGCGACTTGTGAGTGAAGATATCGTTGCTTATGTTGAGTACGACGCTGCCTCCGGGCGCGAGGTTGCGCACGACTGGATCCAAGGCCTCGCAGATGAAGTCGACGTACTGGACCTCGTCCGGATTGCCATAGGCGCGCGCCTGGCGCAGCGGGTAGGGCGGGGAACTGATGCAGAGATGGATTGGCTCATCGAGCAGAGGGAACACATTCTGGTGACGGCTCCAGATCGCCATGCCCAGCTCAGTGTGAAAGGCGATGAGCTTCACGCCTTCCGCTGCTCGGTCGAGATCCTTGCCTGCACGCTCAGTGAGGCGCCAGATACCGCGTTCCCCTTCGACGCGTTCAATCATCTTAAGTTGTTTGAGGGATTGCTGCATCCAGCGAATCTTTCTCGCTACAGGACTGCGCGGTGCACCCGCAGAACCAATTGGAACGCGAGCCTGCAGATCGCTATCGGATAGGCCCGCGCGCTGAGCGACGTCCCGGTAGAGTGCCGTGTTTGTCAGAGTGCCCGACGCGTCTGCATAGGCGGCCGCGACATGAGAGAAGAGTTCGAGCTGTTCACGCATCACAGGTTCCCAGTTGGCGATCGCCGGTAAACGCCCGCAGAATTGCCTCCCCACTATCAGTATTCGATGCGGCAGTTCGCGGCTCGATCGGCAGTTGTCGTAGCAGTTTGGTCGTCAGGCTGTAATAGCTGTTCTCTAGCGGAGCAGCGTGCTCGCGCACCCACTGCGCCGCCAGCGGTCGAGCAAGCGCCCATTGGACCCAGGCCAAGGTATCTGGATCCGCGCAGACTATGCTGAGGTTGTGATTAATCGGTAGGTGACCGCAAGGAACTGCAATGGCACACGGCACCTTCGCAATGCGCGGCACCAAGAGACTCGGACTCCGAAGGTCCATGCGGTGGAACGATTCCGGTGGCATCCACGGCTTGGCCTTGAGGCCGCGTGCGGCCATGCGATGCATATTGCGGTCCAAGTGGGCCATGATCGCGTTGCACGGCTCCACGTCCGGCATCGTCCGGATGGCGTAACGCACCGCTGGCCGAAGTATTCCCCCAATGACGTCGTCGGTGTCGATCGCCGGTACCAAGGATTCGGCAGGAATATTCGAAGCAGCGACATCTTCGGCGCTGATCACAAAGATTCCCGTGGTCCCCAGCCAAGGCGCCAGACGGACTTGGGCTATGTCGCCCAGCTTCACATAAGCGTCATAGCAACCCGGCTCAACGCCGGGATAAATCGCCTGTTTCGTGAGCGCACGCCCAGGTCCATCATGCAGGTGGACGGCAACAGGATGGACACGAGGCGGCGTGCCAGCGCGCCGACTTTTTGGGCGATAGAACGTAGATTTGACGTCGAGGCGTTCCAGGTGAGAAATGCTCACCGACTGACCAAGCTGGGAGCGTAGCTTTGCGGCGCCGGCGTTAAAGAGCCAACGGTCGGAGGTGACGAGGGCGATATGGCCACCTGGACGCAAAGACGCCACGCAGCGATCGAGAAAACTGTGCAACATGTCGCCGCTGGCGTAGGCCGGAACGTGTTTGCCGTACAGGTCGCGCAGGAACGAAGGAACGTTCACCCAGCGAAGATACGGTGGATTGCCAGCGATAACGTCGTACGTTGGTTCTGTCGGGCCCTCCGTGAGGAAGTCGCGATTGCTAATGATGCGGGTGGCCAGGCGCAGTGCCCGCGTGGGTTCACGGCCGAACGAGGCAAGAGCCACCGCCAAGCGAGCGCGGGCCTGGCGGCACGCCTCCGGATGCACTTCCCACCCGGAAAGCAAGGCGCAGAGTGTTTCGTCTCCCATGTCCTGGACCTGCAGGGCCTTGCGCACTGCCGCAACGAGGAACGCACCATCACCGCAGCTAGGGTCAACCAGTCGACGGTGATCACGAGGCCAGTCGACGCGCTCGAGCAGTTGATCGACGACAGGGGCTGCGGTGTAGATCGCGGTTGCTTGATGCAGAGCGTCAATGGCCTCCGCGTGCTGGGGCAGGAGAACCTCCTGCGGCGCCAAAGCCGTCACGTGGTCGTCAAGCATCATGGTCACCTTGATCGACTGCGAGGGCGAGTGCAACCGGACGCACCCAGATCGGCATGGCGCTGAGCATGAAGGTCTCGCCAGCGGCGGCCAGGAGAAGGGTGGTGCCCATCACCTCGGCGATGGCCTCAGCAGCGTCCGGAGGAACGGCATTGCCGATGCGCTCACGGTGAGCGCTATCGTTGGTGCCATCGAAGCACAACCCACGGCCCATGGCGTGGTTGTAGGCGTCGATCTCGCGCTGGGTTTGCGCGTCATCCGACCAGTGCTCGTCAGGATCAATCAGCGACTGCAACGCGGCCAGCTCCAGCGTAGTAAATGGACGGTGCCACGTACCGTCCAGCGCGCGGATGATGGCCACAGTCTTATCGTTGAGCGCGGGCAGTGCTGGCACCTGATCGATGCGCGGATCGGCGATTGACCAGCGGCCATTGTCGTAGCCGGCCGAGGCGCTAACCGCGCCGCTATGACTGGCCCACGGTACAACGCCATAGTGGCCGCCTGTCAGGTATGCATCGCCGGCCTTGCGGTTCAGCGTACGCGGGTCGGCAACTGCGAACGCGCCCTGACCGGTTGTGCTGCCCGCAATCACCGTCCCGGCCGGGCCGTCGAAGGGCGTGACCAGGTACTTTCCAGCACCTTCAAAGCCACTGGCCGAGCGCGGATCCGCAACGGCATAGGCGCCTTGGTCATCGCCACCGATAACGGTCCCCGTGCGCTTGTTCCATGGTGTGACGGCATACTTGCTGAACAGCGGGCCAGCAGGAGGGCGCGGGTCTGCGACCGAGAACCCGCCTTGTATCGGTGAGCGCTGGCCGGTGATCGTGCCGGTGGACTGGCCCCACGCGCGCACGCCGAGCTGGCCATAGTCGCCACCGTTGACGTAGCGCGGGTCGGCTACGCACTGGCCCGTGCTGTGTGCGCTGGACACGACTTTCGCCGGCTGGTCCCATGGGCCAATGCGGCACTCGTTGCTATGCTTGTCCGGGCCGAAGTGGCGCGGGTCGGCAACTGAGAACGAGCCGGTGGCCGGCCGGCTGTTGCCGGTCACAGTACCCGTCGGAGTATCCCAGTCGCGCACACCTAGCACGCCGTTGTGCATGTCAGGCACGATCAGATAGTCGCTCAAGTGCCCATTCTCCACCGCCAGCTTATTGAGGCTGCGCCAGTCGCTACCGGCCTCCACGAATGCCAGGCGTACCCAAGTTTTCCACTGCAAGCGCGGAATGCGGTGCATCGGGCCGCCGGCGGCATCGCCAGGAAATGGCATGCGGCCGAGTACGTCGCCGACGGCGCGCAGGCGCTTCTTCTGCGGCTCATAGAGGAACGGTGGCACCTTCTCCATGTGTCGTGCCACCAGCAGGAAACGCTTGCGGCTCTGGGCCAGGCCGCCCAGCTCGCCGCAGTCGTGAGTGGTCTCAGCAACGGCGTAGCCGAAGCTCTGCAGCAGCTGGTTAATCTGGTCCAGCAGGTGCCTGCCGCGAGTCGCCAAGCGGGGCACGTTCTCGAAAACGATCAGGTCGACCGGGTTGTCAGCCCACGCCTCGGCCATCAGCCAGATACAGCGCAGCGTCAGCTCGTTTAGCGCCTGATACTTGGCCGTCTTGCTCAGCGACTCGCTCAGCAGGCCGGACGCCCCCTTGCACGGCGAACTGATAAACACGACGTTCGGCGCCTCGTTGCCGGCGGCGCGCCGGATATCGACCGCGGTAGCCTCGCGCCAGCCGGCCGGAGGCTCCTTGCCGTGGAAAGCGGTGTACTGCGCACGCGTGAACAAGTCCATGACGGTACCGGGACGACCAGGTCCCGCACGATCGAAGTCACGGATCGCGGCCGGATCGTTGTCGATGCCGCCGATGCAGCGGAAGACGGCGGCTATGTTGCCTACCTGCGGCCGGGCCTTGTTGAAGCCCTTCTTTCCCCCGCCTAGGCCGCAGCAGAAATGGAAGTGGCGAATTTCTTTGGTGGTGGTGATCAGGTCGCGCTTCATACGGACTCCTCTACGACAGGGCCGGATTCGACAAAGAGCGAAGTTTGACCAGCATGAGAATGGGTGTTGTAAGGCATGTGAGTTCTCGCGAAAATTCTGAAGCCTAAAATTAGCTCAGATGGGTTGTCGAAGTCTTTGCAACCACGTTGCACTGAGAAGAGGTTAGCAATTTCAAGGCTCGTCTCGCAACGAAACGATCGCCAGCGCCGCGCAGCGCGCCCCGGCGGCGATCGGGGATCTGGCGGTGATCAGGTGTTGGCGAGTGCCCGGGCGCCGGCGACGACGGGCGGTACCTTTAAAGTGGAACGTCGATTAAGACTTCGGCTTGGCGTTCCGCCTCGCCGTGCGCGTGCAACTCATTCCATGCTCGACCCAACGCCTGATGAATTGCTGACAGCGCGTCTGCTTTCACCGGCGCGCAATTTACTGCGCATAGCTCGTCCAACGAATCGACCGTTTCCACGCTTCGCGTGAAGGTGGTGCGTTCCTCAGGGAAGTCGAACCACCGTTCGATGAAGCGCTTTTCAGCATCAATTCCGCCAGCATCCCAATCTGCACCAAAGCACCGGACCACAATGTGCGCGATTGGAGACGAGGACATTTCGTGCTGCTCGTACCCAAACGTGGTCCGGCCGATCGAGACCAATTGCGATGGGATGCCGAGGTCGCTAAGGCATGCCTGCAGTGCGATCGCAAACTCAGGCGCATATTTTTCGACGCAATCTGTGCGGTATTGGCTGATGTGGCTGAACAGCTTTGCCAGCAGTTCGCGCTCGCTACGAAAGTCTTGATACATAAGGGCTCCTGGAGGTTTAGTGGGCGGCGGGCGTTTCCGAGAGGCTGTCGCGCGAGAAGGACTCCCAAGGTTTGTCGTCGACGATCTGCTCTCCCTCGATTACAAGCTCGTACACGTCGGCGGTTTGCAGCGCCGCGTTATCGCGCAGGTACTGCAGGGCAGCTTCCTCGGCATCGAGAGGCCATGCGAAGTTCTGATCGAAGGGATTCCAGGGAAAGGCAACGCCGTCCGAGACGTTGACGGAATATTCGACTGTCCGGTCAAGTGCGGTGTCTTCTGGTACAGGTTGGGTAGTTTTCATAGTGGATACAGCAGTCTCCGTTGACGCGGTGCGACAAGTGTAGTGAGTGTCTGAGGCGTGGTTGCAAATCGGGATCGTTGCGAGACGAGGCCTCAAATTTCTACAATGGGAGTATGAAAAAGACAAACCTTCGACAAATCGGCAATTCGCTGGGCGTTGTGCTCCCCAAAACCCTGCTCGCACGTGCCGGCTTCAGCCTCGACACACCGCTTGACGTGATCGCTACGCACGGCGAAATTCGCCTGGTCCCATGTGATGGGACAGCAGTCGTCCTCACGAAAGCGGAGGTGCACGCGTTGCTGTCCGGCGACCTGGCCGGCCCGAACGGTCTGTCGGCGGCGCTGAAGCTCAAGGCAAGCCAGCAGTAAGGACAATTCGAGCTACGTGGATGGTGACTGGCATTCGGCCTAGTAGGGCATTGGGATCTCCCGCTTCTCCGACCATCGCGTCTCGTTAATACTATCGAGGAAACCATGACGAAACACTATGTAATCGCGCTCAGCAGAGCATTCTTGCCCACCGAGACATTCGATGCCCAGAAGGGAACTATCGTGTCCCGCCACACCGAGTCGTTCAAGGCCTCGGAGCAGGCGGACAAGCATAATGCGAAGAACGGCACCACCAGCCGTAAGCCGCTGTTCGGTGTGCTGAGCACTGAACTGTCGTTGGCCAAGGGCGACGTGCGCGAGGATCTTGCTGAGCAGTGGCTCAAGGACCGGTACGATCACGATGCGATCTACGTTATGAAGTGCATTCTCGATCCGAACTGGCGCGAGGGCCGGCCGGCAGATGAAGAAACAGTTGCCGTCTGGCTGGCGGACTTAAACCTGAACGTTGATGATCTGCGTATCCGCTATCAGGACCGAGCCCAGGAAGAACTCGATAAGGCGAATTCCAACCGCATTGCGCAGGCCGAGCTCCGCGCACGAGTGCTGGCCAACACAAAGGAGCTGGCCGCGGAGCGCAGCCAGTTCACCTACACCTTCCCCGCCGTGGCGGGAACGCAGGCTGGCCAGGTCTACTACGTGGCGCAGGTGCCACTGAAGGTGCTGGTGCGGTTGTTTCGGTTCGATGAGGAGGATGTCGTGCCGGCACAGCTCCGCGCCCAGCGCGTGATGACCGAGGCGCGGGCGGAGAAGATAGGCCAGTACATGGTCAAGAATCCGAACGACTATGTACTGCCCGCCATCACCGCCAGCGTGTCGGCCGAGATGGCGTTCCAGGCGCTGCAGGTGGACGGCGCCGCCGGCAGCGTCGGCCTGCTGCATATCCCGATGGAAGCGACGCTCCTAATCAATGATGGCCAGCACCGCCGGGGCGGCATCGAGCGCGCTATTAAGGAGCGCCCGGCGCTGGCTAACGAGACGATCGCCGTGGTGCTATTTTTCGACCAAGGGTTGGAACGCTCGCAGCAAATGTTCGCAGACATCAACGCGCGTCAGGTCAAGCCATCGTCGGCCATCAATGCGTTGTATGATCGCCGCAACCCTTTCAACCAGTGGGTGCTGGAGGTGATCGAGCAGCTGTCGCACATCAGCCATCGCGTCGACTTCGAGAACTCCAGCGTTGGGGCCAAGTCGTCGAAGCTGTGGAGTCTGGTCGCCTTCAAGAAATCGCTGTCACTGCTGACCGGCGTGGACGAAAAGACCATCGGCGCGCTGGGCGACCAGGAGCTGGCGACGATCACTGCATTCGTCCAGCAGTTCTTCGCGGCCTGCGCCGAGCGCATTCCCGACTGGCAGCAAATGGTCAGCGGTAAGATGGCGGCTGTCGACGTGCGCGAGCACATGGTCATCGGCCATGCCGTCTGGCTCGAAGGCCTGGCTGTGTTTGCGCGCCTGGCGATGTTCCCCGGCGATCAGGTCGACCACGGCCGCTTTGGGCAGAACGTGATCCGCCCAGACAGTGCCCAGTGGGACAAGCTTGATGCGTTGGCCAAGGTGGACACGCGCAAGGTATCTCGCATGTGGGATCGTCGCTGTGTGGTACTGGGCAAAATGCAAAAGACCGCCGACGGCGTGAATGGCACTGCGGCCAAGCTGCTGACGATGGCCAACGTCACACTGCCGCAGCACATGCGGGAGCTGGAACAGCGTCTGGCGGCATGAGGAGGCATAGGCCATCAGGTAGCTGATGATCGCAGGCTCGTCGGCCGGCAGCACGCCGCCCCAAACCAGATAGTGGTTGGCGGCCGACCGGTAGGCGCGGCGGGCGTTGTCGGAGGCCGCTGCAGCCAGCACCGCGCGGTGCCGCTCACGCCAGAGCGCAGTTGTAGGTCATCACAACTACCAGCTGGTAGTCTCAAAGTGCACCAGGTCGCGTACGATGGCGAGGTAAAAGGCCGCACGTCCCTTCATCGCAGTAGAGAACTGCGACAGCTCCTGTCGGTACTCCCCCTCGGTCCGGTTTGTAGGCCGGGTGTGGCCACATATCCACGAGAAGTACTCGATCAGATGCGTGCCCAGGTCATGCGGACGCTCCGTGGACTGCAGCGTGTACTCTCCGCCGTAGGCCATGCCTTTGCTCGTATCCAGGATCTTGAAATTGACCAGGTCTCCGCCGACGTGGTCTGGCAGTTTTTTTGACCAAGTGCCCAGGACATGGTTGGCTTGTGCGAACGACAGACACTTTTGTTGACCCAGGCCAGCGTGGTGAGTGAGGGTGATCTCGAGAGACATGTGGTTGGAATTGGGGTTGCTTTCGGATAGTTTATGGCGATCCGCCGAACGTGGTTGCAAGCTGTGTTTGGGGTTATTTTGAGGCGTGGTTGCACGGATTTTTCCGCCGACCTGCGGTATCGTGAATGCCTTGCGGAAACAATGCGTTTGCATAACCAGAGCCTGAAAGGATCCAAATGAGCATAGATATCAACGCCCAAGCATCGGGTGGCAGCACGGCGGAAGAAATTGCTACCTTCGTATACGATCAGGTCGGTTTTATGGACAAGGATGAGCTGGTGGCCGCCGTGGCCGCTCGCATCGACAGGCTCGTCGCAGCTGCACGCGAGAAGGCGCGGCATGACGCGTATGATTTGGAAGTCGCGGCGCCTCAGTTGAGCGCCGCGCGCGACGGCGAGCTGAAAATTGCGAGCCCGGCGCCGGCGCCAGGTCGACCAACGTTCGCAGATGAGATTGCCTCGGCGACGGCGCCACATCTGCAGGACGCGGTACGGGAAGCCGTCAAGGCAGACCCTGCAGCGTTCGTCCAGTCGCTGGTGAAGGAAAATGAAGAACTCAAATCCGAGGTTCGGCAGCACTCCATGATCCTGGACATGCACAACGAATTGATCGGCGTGGTCAAGGACTTGGTCTCTGAACTCGAGCGCTCTCCTGCGGTCCCCGCGCATCTGGCGGCCGTCAAGGCCCTCGTCGAACGCGCGGAATCGTCGCGCCTTGGGGAGGCCCAGATTCCTATGGGCGTTTCGCCATTTCGAATTATGGCGACAATGGAAAAGCTGGTGAGCTCGCACTCGGAAGTGATCATGCAGTTCGGCCGGAACATGCCTGGCACGACGGTGGCCAGCTGTGTGCGTGTTCTGGCCGACGCAACGAGACTCCTGGAAGAGATCCACGGACCTGCCAACGAAATCGATGCTAGCCGGGATGCTGAGTGCGACGATGATCTCGAACGGCCGCAAGCGACCTAAGTGACCTGCGTTGAACGAAAAAAGAGAGGCTCGCCTCTCTTTTTTTTGCGGCTTTAACCTGTCTACAGCGTTGGTGAAGTTTCACCCGGCGCCGATTCGGTGTCAGCCTCCAGCGATCCAGCACCATTGGATGCCCAGCGACTCTTGAGGCCAGCCAGTTTGGAAACGGCAGTGTGCCCAGCGAACCGTGGTGCTGGCGTTTGCTGCACGTTGGCGCGGGATTGCTCCACCGCGCGGGAAAGCTTCGCACCAACCATGCTCAGGACGCCTCCAACGACCGTGGCCATGACACCGGAGCCGGCCACCTGCACCAGTTGGTCAACAGGCGGCGACTGATTGACCGCTTGACCGAGGCCGGCCACATTCGCCAGGCCACCATAGACGGCGTTGGTCATTTTGACTGCTGGCGCCATCAAATGGCAGACCGCTGCTGCCGCATCTTTGTGATTGGCCAGCTCCGCGAAGATACCGAGGACCGATGCGCCGCCGTAGGCGACCGCCGCGATGCCTGCCAATTTGAGCGTGGTGGAGATGGCGGAGCCCAGGGTGATGCCGCGCGGTGTTGACGGAGAACCGATACGGATTGTCATGTCACTGGCCTTTTTCGAAGACTTCGATGGCCTGCAGCATGCCAACGACCATCTCTTTTGAGACGATGCCGATCACGGGGAGGCCGTGCTGCTGATGGACCGCCTGGGCTGCCTGAGGCAGCTCTTGTTCCGTGCAGCTTACGGGCACGTAGCGGATGTGTTCTGGCTTGGGATCCACTGCAGGATCGATGGCGTTCGTTGTGACAAAGAGGTAAGTCTGATTCATTTTTGTTCCCTTAGATGTAGGTCGTTAGTGACCGGTGCCGCGCTCCGCCGTTTCTTGTACAGTCCTGTTCAATTGAAACTGCTCCTGATACCAGGCGAGATACTTCCGGATGTGATCCGTTGCTTCGACCACGCCGTACGCGATATTGGTCATTTCTTTTTTAACTTCTGCAAGCCAGCCGTCGAAGCCGACCTGGCGAGCTTGTTGTTCACGACGGCCGCGCTCAAACGCGGCCGTTGCAAGTACATCGTCAGCAAACTTCTCCTTGAATTGCGGCTCGGACGTCGTATCGCCTTTTGCCGCGTACTCACCATGTTGGTACGCCAGGTGTAGGTCGGCCAAGCGGCAATTATTTCTGTCGGTCGTCATGATAGCTAGTTTCCGTTTCGGTTGTTGGCGGATTTGGCGAGACTGTTTAGCTGTTCCAGTGGTCCAGGCCCAGTTGTTTCCGATCATGCTTTTCTTCCAGACTGCGCCGCAATTTTGCGCGCTGCTGGCGCAGTTGGGCGCTCTGCTCCCTGGTGATTGGCGGAGCCGTCATTATTTCGTGCAAGTTGTGGTCACTGAAGCCTTTGTCCTCGCGCAGCATCATTGGATTCTCCAAACGTGGTTTTGACGGCATCCAGTGTAGAGAAGGACAGGGACGCGGTTGCAAAGGATTTCTCGGGGGCGTGTGCGGGTTGCCCCCTTCCGATGTTCAACGCCGGCCGGTTAGGACTCCAGCTGCATTGTCTTCAAAGCGCCCGGCATCCTCAATGTAGCCGTCGACGACCGCGTCGGTCTTCCAGCCACCCTGGTTCTTGATTGCCCGTCTGGATGCGCCCGCCTTGCTGGCAGCGGTGGCCATGCCGCGGCGCAGGCTATGAGCTGAGAATTCTGGCACCTGATCGAGGCCAGCGCGCTCGGCCCGCAGAACCAGGATGGAAGTTACGCTGCCAGCACCCAGCGCCTGCTTGCGGACAGTGCCGTGGCGGGTCATGGGCCGGAACACCGGCCCGTTTGTGATGCCCGACTTGCGCAGCCAGTCGCGCAGCGCGGTTGGGCCGCACAGCGAATCCTGGCCGCCATAAGGGATCGAGCGCAGCACGCCCTGCCCCGTCTGATCGGTCTTTGAACGCTGCAGCACGATCGTCAGCCCCTCCGGTTCCCACAGCAGGTCCTCCACCAGGATCCCGACCAGCTCGCTGCGCCTGAATGCGCCAAGGAAGCCGACTTGCAGCAGCGCGTTGTCGCGCACGGCCGCCAGCGACATATCCATGGTCAGCGCCATCACCATCTGCTTGAGGCTGGCCAGCGACAATGCCCTCGCCTGTTTCTTCGGCTTGCCGTGCAGCTTAAACGCACCGGACAGTGCGGCGCGCACGGCCGGCGCCCCGGTCGGGTCGTAGAAGCCCTGGTGAATGTGCCACTTGGACAGGGCCGACAGGCGGTGCGACAAGGTGCGGGGGTTGAGGACCTCATCGTGGCTGGCGAGGTAGCGCAGAACCGCGTCCTCGTCTGCAGGCAATAGGCCGCCCCAGTTCAGGAACTGCTGCACGGCGGAGCTGTAGGTGCGGCGTGTGTTCTTGGTCACAGCGGCCGCCTGCAGCACGCGGAGCTTCGCTTCGATCTCGGCATCCGTCAACGCCGGCGCAAGGCGGGCGACGCGGCCGGGCCCACGCGAGGCGCCGGGATCGGCGAGCGACAGACTCGCCGAGGGTGCAGTGATTTTTTTCATTGGTAAATAAAAATATTTTCCGAGGGGAAATATCACATGTCAAGAATTGATAATGCATATTATCATGAGTTGTAAATTGCGTTGCATTTTTATCGTCATGTGGTAAGGTAAGGTAATATTACCTCTTACCATTTAAATTACCATGACAAACCAGCCCCGGCCAGACGCCCCAGAACCCGCTTTCGACCTCAAGGAACGGGTCCACCGCGCCTGCGCCGCCTTGGCGCTGGCCGGCAGGTCGGTGACCAACGAGGCGGTGCGGGAAGCCATCGGCGGCTCGTACCGCGACATCGCGCCGCTGGTGAAGGCCTACAAGGCGATGCAGCGCACCGCCCCGGTGGCGCCCGAGCAGGCCGGCCTGCCCGGCAACGTGGTCGAGGCGGTGCAGCTGCTGCAAACCCACCTGCAGGCCGGCGCCGACCAGAAGGTGGCCACCGCCCACCAGCAACTGACCGAGGTGCAAGCCCGGGCGCACGCGGACCTGCAGGCCGCCGCCACGCGCGAGGCGGCGCTGGCCAGCGAGAACGCCCAGCTGCGCCTCGACCTGGTGAACGCTCGCGCCCAGGTGGCCACGTTGGAGGCGTATCGCGCCGACCAGGCCGCCACCATCGCCCGGTTGGAGGCCGACAACGCCGGCCAGGTCCAGCGTCTGGCCGACCGCGCCGCCGAGCTGCACGAGGCGCGCGAGCAGCTCAAGCAAGGCAAGCTGCAGTATGCGCACCTGGAGGAGAAGAGCGCGTTCAATCTCACCGAGGAACGCCGCTTGGCCGCACAGCGCTACAACCTGCTGCAGCACGATCACCAGCAGCTGCAGCACGCGAACGGCGGCCTGGAGACGGCGCTGCGGGCCGCCGATGGCCAGGTCGCGCAGCTGCGCACCGAAGTCGAGCGGGGTACAGCGGCGTTCGCCGCAATCAGCACCGAGGCGGCAACGGCGCGCGCGCAGCGAGATCACGCGTCGGCGGCGCAGATCCGTGCCGAGAACGCCCAACGCGAGGCCGCCCAGGTCGCAGAATCGGTGGCGCGGCAGCTGGGCGAAGTCAAGCAAGAACTGGCTGAGCGCCAGGGCGAACTTAAACGAGTAGAGCGCGATCTGCACAAGGCCCAGAATCTGGTCGACCAGTTGAACAGGGAAGTCGTGATCGCGAAGCAGGAGCGCCACCGGCTGGAGGATATGCTGCGCGATGCGCGAGGAGGGGAGTGATGTCCGAGCAGCCTACTGATCGAGCGGCTTTCGCGTGGCGCAACGGCCCCGGTGAAATCGCCAGCACCAAATTCGAAGACCAGGTACTACGGTACTGGCGGAACGTGGCGCTGCCGGCGTTGGCCAGCGCTGACATTGAAGTAGAGCAGGCGCTGGCCGCCACCGAGACCGATGTGTCAGCTGTTTTTGTGCACACGGATCGGGTCGACCAGCACCAGGTGACAGCACTGGCGATGGGGATCGCGCTGCAGTCGCTATGGGAACGGCAGCTGCGCCGCTATCTGGGGGCCTGTGTGGCAAGCGATGAGGCAATGCAGAAGCGAGTCCAAAAGGTGCCATGGACTGATCTGCAAAAGCTCTTTCATCTTCTCAGGGGAGTTCCGCTGCAGGCGTTCGCCAACTTTCCTGAGCTCGATCTCTTGTCCCAGATCGGCAACGTCTGCCGCCACGGCGACGGAACAACGGCTGATCGCCTTTGGAAATCGCACCCGGAGTTGTGGCCCTACAGCGAAAATTTAGGACAGCATGGTGCTGCACCACCAGTAGAACACATCCATCTCAGCACCGAGATGCTGACTCGGCTCGCTGATGCAGTGGCTACGTTCTGGGAATTTATCAGCTATCTCTACACGGAGAATTTGCGTGTCAAGCATCCTTCGGTAGAACGCCGCCTGCCGGAATTGCGCCGCCGCCACGTGTGGGCCATTGAGCATTTCAATCTTGCATGTTTGCGCGACCTGGGCGAGTTTCGGGGGGCACCTTAAACCAGGAGCAACCTGGTGAATCACGCCGGCCAGGCAGCCATCATCGCGCGGCCGGCCGCGCGGCCGAGTTGCCCGAGGGGCCAGGTAGCGCGCGTTTAACGTCGCCGAGAAACGCCGCTTAGAGGATCTGCTTCGCCAGTAGAGCGCTGAGTCCGAACCGGCTTGGCCGCTGAGCGGGCCCAAGGACCGCAGCCCTTCGGAACCCTCTCATCCGTAAAAAAGAGGAGGGGGCGGTTAAGGCTTGGGACGGGAAGGCTCGTCCTTGTCGTCGTCGTAGAAAACATTGACTTGGTCACCGAACACATGGACTGCACCGAAAATCTCACCACCGAGACGTACGCCGTCGACGACCTGCGGACCAGCGGAGCGCGGAAGCGAGTGCCCGCTGGAGTGCATGTCACGGGAAAACACATTCACCTGCGGGCCGATAACAACAGATTCAACATTCGAATGCTGACCACTCTGTTGGGCTGAGGGCGTCTGCTCGGCCTCTACGCCACCTTGGGCGGTATGCCTGTCCGTCGTCTGTTTATGCTCGGCATCGCGCCGGTTGGGACTTATCGCATTTTCCTTGATCGACTTGAGTGTTTGGAGCACAGCAGCGGGATCATGTCCGGAACGCATGACAGTCGACGAGAGGGGGGGCGGGGTAATGCCTGCAGGCGTGGAGAATTCGTGCGCAAAGCTCGCCAGGTCCTCAATAGTCGCATCGTCTCGTGCCGAATCCAGTTCTTTAAAGAGCGCCTCCAGCTCATCCGCTGCGCCAGGTCCTAAAGCAGCGGAAACAGCGATTGCGTTATGAAAATATTTGGAAATGAGTTCCCGATGCTGCAGAGCGAGGATCGCTTTCTCGAATTCCTTGTTCACCGACACCCGGGAAATAACGGTACCACCCCCCAGTTCTATTCGACCATGCACTCGAATGGCACTCGGCATCCGCTGGTCCATCTGCAAGTAGCACTTTTCGCCTTCCATCTGTATCGAGCCGAAGGCGCCCTTGCAGAGATGGCGCATGACAGCAGCGCTATGCGGAAATTCCATGGCAGCGGTGTCCACCACGACAACTAGGTCGCCTGGAATTAATGAGCTAGGTAAAACAGGTTTGGAGCGATGGATTGTCATTTCTTTTTCCGTATCAGTAGGGAGCAGAATATCAATAGTCGAACGGCCGGGGGATCACCCCGCAAGGTCGCGAGGCGGGGGGGCTTGATAGCCGTTTGTTAGATATGGAAATCTTACACAACGAACCCAGCGCGGTTGCAAAATATCCATCCTTGCCCTCGCTAGGCCGTTTACCAACAGCCCGGCGAAATTCGGAAAGAGCGGCCGGCTCGGCGACTGCGGCGGCGCCGAATCCTCCACGTATGGGCAGATTTACTTCACATCCTGCGGGGATTGTCACTTTTACTTCAGCTAATCGGGCACTTTCACTTCACTGGACGACCAAGCAACCACTGTGCCGCCGAGCTGCACGAGGCCAGGCAGCGAGCGCGTTCAACCGCGCCGAGGAACGCCGCTTGGAGGATCTGCTTCGCCAGCAGAGCGGCGACAAAAGCACGCGCCGGTGCGCAGTTGCGGCGGCTGAATGTCCTGCCGCCCCAGCAGGGGTAGTTTGCCGGTGGTAACGAGCTGGGACAGATGGTATAGTATCCAAAGTATGGATTTTGCAACACCACCCGCCCGGTAGGCGGGGCGCGCAAAGAAAAACAGGCCCTGCAACGCAGGGCCTGTTTTTTAATAACTGGGGGAACGAGCCAATTGGACTGATCAGTTAGACTGCAGTATCCGTTAGGGTCGAACCCCACTTAGAGGGTGTACTAGCAAATCATTTCAAAAAACGCTCACTAGCCGAACCATCATCCTAATCTCAATGACTACTTCTGTCAATCCTCTTGAAAACCTCGCCGTCGTACGCTTGCTCGAATTCTTGGCTGATCGTAGCCCATGGAACAGGTCTCTGTGGGGTATCGGCGTCGTGTTGGCCCTGGACGAGCTTTACGAGTCCTGTATCGTTGTGGCCCAGGGCCATCTTAGCGAACCATCACTCAAACGAGTTATGTCATCGTTGAGCAAACGCGTGGGCCTACACCCGGGCTTTACCGCGGCTGAGAAACGACTCCTCAACCAGCACCTTCAGCAGGTTCCCCGCCCTGACAGCGTCGCGCACTACACCATCCAGCAGGTCTCAACCCTGGTCGCGGCCGATTACCTGGTCAGGTGGAGCCGTGTGATTTCTTCGGGCAATTTTAATGTCGAATTTTTTGCGCGCAGCGTTGCTGGCCACCTGCTTGATGCTGGTTTCTCCGGGCAGTACTTGCGAGAATTCATCAACGCGCATATTCAGGGAACAGTCCCATTTTCGTTAGCGCAGCTTTGCACTGATCTGCAGCAGGAAATGCTCGCCAGCCCCTCGCGCGATTTCGAAGTATTGCTCGCTTTCGGGGCAATACCCAGATTGGTCAATGGCGTTCCGCCATCATGGTTGCAAGGACCGGCGGTCATCGAATGGCTGAGGGCGCACGGGTTCGATACAGCTGGCGTACGTGCGCCGGCAGCGCTGATTCTAACGGTCAGGGCACGCGACACGATCGGAGCCGCCCAGATCGCGCGTAGTGAATCAGATCGTTACGCCGCAAGAACCTTGTTGGCGACCGGCCGCCCCTTGAATCGGATACCCAAGCTTTGGGTCGTTGGCAGCGGAGCGCCAGTCGACCTGGACCACGAGCGACGCGGCGTCGAAGTGAAGGAACTATACCGGGAGGATCGGATATTTTCCGCCGATACGAACAAAAGCGTCGATGCAGCGCTTGATCTTCTCGCCCATTTGGACGGCAGCTCGCCGACTGCGGCCGTGGCCGGCGGTTGGGGAGCTATCGAAGGATTACTCGCCCCTTCCAATGACCGATCCGCCGCCGCTGACAACTTGGCAGGTCTGGTTACCTGTTCCTTCCCCCGCGCCGAACTGACGAGATTGGCCCACTTGGTGCAGCAGGACTACCCTGGGCAATACCCCTTGCTCGAAGGCGCCGCTAGCAACCGCGGACGTTCCCGCATAGTTGGGGATATGATCATTGCCGGGACCATGCCGGCTCTCCCAGGTTTAAGCGACCAAGCGGCCGTGACGCGCATGAAGAAATTGTTCCTTAATCCAAAGGGGGAACTGGAAATAATTCGCGAAGTGATTTCCGACTCCTTCCACCGCCTCTATCGGCAAAGGAACCTCATTTTGCACGGCGGTAAACTCGATAGCGTTGCGCTCACCCCAGGATTGCGTACGGTGGCGAAACTAGCTGGGGCAGGGATGGATCGTGTCACGCACGGCCATTATGTCCAGAACCTCAAGCCACTCGAACTGGTAGCGAAGGCCAATATAGCACTTGCATTGGTGGACGCATCTAATCCCCTTGCCTGCGTCGAGTTGCTAGAGACAAGCTGAAAACCTTGGGCAGTAAATCGCGTCCTACCCGAGGGATCTCAAGGAGTCGAGTTAGACGGGCGGTGCGCCTTTACATCCCCATAGGAGCCTGCGGCATGCGATGCACCGGCACTCGCCTGGTTGGTGCACAAAGATTTCGCCAACTTCTCTACTTCAGCCTTCTTCAGCGCGCCCCAAGCCGAAATCAGATAGGCAGCGCCATCACGGTCAACAGTCACGCCAAACTGTTCGACGAGTGCATGCACCGCCCGCTGCGCTTCGGCCCGCGTGCACTCGACCGCTGTGGAAACGCGATGCATGGTCGCCTCCCCGCGCTTCATGTGATCGATCGCCAATAGCACGACGAAATAGCGCCTGGCGTCACCTTTCGGAAAATCCCGGTATCGCATAGTTCTACCTGCTGCCCACAAAATCGGCGATCGCCCGATAGTTGCGGAACTTCGTATACTCGCCGATCCAGCTAAGCCGCACGGTTCCAAGAGGTCCGGAACGTTGTTTGCCAATGATGATTTCTGCAGTGCCCTTGTCTTCCGTGTCAGGGTGATAGACCTCGTCCCGATAGACGAACAGGATCACATCGGCGTCTTGTTCAATGGCGCCTGACTCCCTCAGATCCGACATAACCGGACGCTTGTTTGGTCGGGATTCGAGCGAGCGATTGAGCTGTGATAGCGCAATGACGGGGCACTTCAATTCCTTGGCCAAGGCTTTAAGCGACCGTGAAATTTCTGCCACCTCGGTCGCGCGATTATCCCCTCGGCCTTGTCCTTCATTGTTCGATACCATCAGCTGCATATAGTCGACAACGATCAAACCCAGCTGTCCGTGGGCGCGGGCCTCGCGCCTAGCTCGAGCACGCAACTCCATCGGTGAGAGACTTGGCGTCTCGTCGATATACACCGGCACGTCGTTCAGTTTCTGGATTGCGTGCGTGAGACGAGGCCAGTCCTCGTCATTCAACTTGCCATTGCGCATCCGTTGCTGGTCCAACTGTCCAGTCGAACCCAAAATACGCATTGCCAGTTGGGTCCCGCCCATCTCCATGGAGTAAATCAACACCGGCAGTCCTGCCTCAAGCGCGACATGCTCGCCAATATTGACTGAGAAAGCGGTCTTGCCCATCGATGGTCTACCCGCGACCACAATGAGATCGCCAGGCTGTAGGCCGGACGTGAGGCGGTCCAGATCGATGAATCCCGTGGGAACGCCGGTGACTTCACTTTGATCTTCGCGCGAATATAGTTCATCGATTCGCTCGACAACCTGTGTGAGGAGCGGTTGGAGTGCGACAGCACCGGTATCCGCACGCCCCCGCTCGGCGCCGATGGCCATGATCTTGGCTTCAGCGTCACCCAGAAGCCCCATGATGCCGTCATTGTGAGGGCGGTACACACTCTCACAAATTTCATTGGCCGCGACGATCAGCCGGCGCGCAATGCCGCGGTCACGCACGATCTCCGCATATCGACCGATATTCGCTGTCGACGGCATCGTTTGCGCCATCGCATTCAGATACGCCAGCCCACCGACGTCCTCGGCCTTGCCGATTTGTGTCAGCTGCTCAAACACGGTGATCACGTCCGCTGGTTTGTTCGCACCAATCATGCGGACGATCTCCTTGAAGATCAAGCCGTGGTCGTAACGATAGAAGTCGGCCGCACTGAGCAATCCACCGATACGGTCGAACGCGGTATTGTCCCGCAACAAGCCACCAAGCACAGACTGTTCTGCCTCAATCGAGTGTGGGGGAAGACGCAATTCGTCCATCTGAAAATCCCTGCTAGCTGGTCCCATCGATATTCCCTTACGTAGTACTGCCTGCGGCAATTGATTGGCGCGACGCGTCGTGCTCGCATCGCAGCCGTGGATCGGTTCGCCTCTATTATAGTCCGTTAAATGATACGGTCAACAGGCTTTTTTTTGGTTCCATTGCTTGAGAGGTCGAGCGAGAACCCTGCTGAGTACGTTTACGCGCGGCTGGCACAATACTGACAATGCCAAAATTATTCGCAGTCTCGCAATATTGGCAGCGATGAATATTAGCGTTTAAAATCACCGTGCCTTAAAAATTTCCCGCCTCACTCGCAAAGGACCTTTATGACCACGTATCAAGAATATAAGCAGCAAATTGCTGAGCTGGAAAACCTGGCCGAGTTAGCCCGTAAAAATGAGATTGCAGCGGCCAAAGATAAGATCGGATCCATTATGAGGGACTTCAATCTAACTCTGGCTGATTTGGGCCATATCGCAAGAGTGAAGGTTGCCAAGGACCGCAGTCCGGTCCCCATTAAGTATCGTGACAATGCGACCGGAGAGACTTGGACTGGTCGTGGGCGCGCACCGAAGTGGCTGCACGGGAAAGATAAAAACGATTACGAGGTTAAGTCCGCCGTTCAAACTATTTAATCCACGGCGACCGACACTGGGTCATACGTGTGCTTGCGCATTTTTGTCCTGGGGTGCCAATGTAATCTAGGCGTGCCAGATCCCCGACCGCTGCCGGCGCCTCCTCCACCTGCAGCACCAGGTCGACGGCGCCCGCCATGCACGCGCCGCCGGCGCGCCGCGGTACTGACGCTGGCCAGCACCACGCCCGGGCACACACCAGCTGCGGGCCGGCCGCCGCCGGCGCCGGGCCAACGCCAACACCTGATCACCACCAGGTCCCCGATCGCCGCTGGCGCGCGCGCAGCGCGGCGATGGCCACGGCCATCACCAGCTGCTGGCCCACCTGCTCCACCAGCTCGGCGCCTGGCCGGCGCCTCCTCCACCTGCAGCACCAGGTCGACGGCGGCCGCCATGCACGCGCCGCCGGCGCGCCGCGGTACCGACGTTGGCCGGAACCTCACCCAGGCACGCACCTGCTGCTGGCCGGCCGCCGCCGGCGCCGCGCTAACGCCAACACCTGATCACCGCCGGATCGCCGATCGCCGCCGGCGCGCGCAGCGCGGCGGTGGCCACGGCCATCACCAGCTGCTGGCCCACCTGCTCCACCAGCTCGGCGCCTGGCCGGCGCCTCCTCCACCTGCAGCACCAGGTCGACGGCGGCCGCCATGCACGCGCCGCCGGTGCGCGCAGCGCGGCGCTGGCCACGGCGCCCGCAGTTGCAACCACGCCTCAAGAACTGCGCTCTAATCGGCACATCACTAAGGAGATCCGTGCACGATGAAGCAAACAGTCGAAGAACGCCAAGAACAACTGTTGGCAACGCCAGCGGCACCAAGGAAGCCTGAGCAGGAAAATCTCCCCTCGGTCGCGATCGCCCACCGCAACAAACTGATCAAGTTGATTGAACAAGCCTCCAGACGCCACGCTAAATTGGACGTCTTCCGCGACTTTGTAACAATGGCTGCCACGGCGTTTGCCAGACTGGATCTGCACCATGCTTCGCGCCGCGAAGAAGAGTACCTTGCTTGCGTTCGCCGCTACAGCAAGGAAGAATTGGCGCTGTTCCCGCAGATGATGGCTGAGCTCACGATGGGTATGGAGGCCTGCCCTCGCGACATCTTGGGCGAGACGTTCATGATGCTCGAACTGGGAAACGCGTACAAAGGCCAGTTTTTCACTCCCTACGAACTCTGCCAACTGATGGCCGAGGTGACGTTCTCCGAGGTCAGCCAGGAAACCATTGCCAAACAGGGCTTCATCACTGTTCAAGAGCCGGCCTGCGGCGCAGGCGCAATGATCATCGCCGCCATGATGTATTTACGCGAGAAGGGCATCAATTACCAGCAGTGCGTCCACGTCACTGCCATAGATGTCGACTCGACCGCTGCGAAGATGACATTCGTCCAGCTCTCGTTGCTGCACGTGCCCGCGACCATCGTGAACGGTAATTCGCTCACGCTCCAGGAATTTGACCACTGGCATACCCCGGCGCACATACTGGGCTTATGGGGCCCCCGGCTGAATTCGCGCGACGAGCAAATCCCAAGTGAGCAGGATATCGAACAAGACGATGAATCCGTGGAATCCCATGTTTCTCGGTAATCTCTGGTGTCCAAGAGCAAGATTGTCTTAAGTTCTCTATAATTGTTATCACTAGGCAACTGGTGCGGAGTTATAACCGCGTGTCAACCAAACCCGTTTGACGACTTTAGTCGGAATGCACTACCGTTCAGTATTAGCGCCATGGCGCCCAGCAGCTAGCGGAAATAATGCCAACAAAGAAACATGCTCTCGTCGTAGATGGCCATCCGCTTGTGTGCGATGCGTTATGTAGCGTCGTCGCCTCCTTCTACCCAGACTACACCATCCACGGCGCCTATACGGCTCGCCAAGCGCGCGAACACTTGACGACCAGCCCCAACCGCTGGGCAATGCTTCTGTTCGATCTCAATCTTCCTGATGAGGATGGGATAGAACTCATCCGAGAGGTTCGCAGCCACCTGGACATCCCGATCATGGTGATAACGGGTCGCGACGATCCGATTACCGCCCAAGCGAGCAAACTAAGCGGCGCCACCGGCTTTCTCAGCAAGGGCTCCACGACTGACGAACTGCGTGATGCATTGTCAACAGTCCTGGCTGGGCAAGCCTATTTCTCGAAGTCCTTGGCGCTAGGCGCGATTTCGCCAGCTGAACTAACGCAGCGGCACAAGCAGGTACTCGATCTGATCCTCCACGGCAGGTCGAACAAGTCGATCGCCAGTGAGCTGTTCCTAAGTGACGGGACTGTCCGAAATCTCGTCAGCGCGCTCTTCGACGTCTTCGATGTCAGCGCGCGAACCAGGGCCGCACTCATTGCAAAAGTCACAGCCACGGGGTACCGTCCGCCACAAAATAAAATCATATGACAATTGTCACTTGGCAACTTTACTTACTTTCTAGATACTCATAACTTCCCTTACGGGCCAGATTTTTGTCGGGGCGCAATTGCGTCGAAGAACACCTGCTTCAGGAGTATCAGATTTTGCTGTCACTTTCTATGGGCGCAGATAGCGCCGGCGAGATGTTCATGCCTCAAACGCCAGGCCAACACCCCGGATATGCTCCAGGCGCCGACCAGGCCCTGTCGATTTTTGACGCGAGGGTCAACGATACGGGCGCCTATGAACGCTGCATCGCTGAATGGGACGGCTTGCTCGGCTGCCATGCTGATTTCGAGGACTGGATGAACCACTTTGACGGGAGCATCTGCACTGCAACCGAACTTGCGACGTTAATCACAATGGCGCCAAATGACACTTTGCGTCATGTCGCGCGCGAAATGGTCTATTGTCGCCAACAACTGGCCCTGACCCTGGGTTACGCTTTCCAAGCCAACGACGAGGAACAGGCGCTCTTCAACCGGTGCGAGGACGAGTGGCAGGACTTGCTGGCCCAGTTCCCGAAGTTCAACTCCTGGTTGGTCTCGATCGACCGATTTACCTGCAGCCGTGCAACCCTGCTCGAGGCTATTCGCCGCGCTCCAGCCGCCGAGATTCGCCAGGCCCTGCGCGAGATGTACTGTTTCCGCGAGACCGCCTCCTTGGCGACGTCGATTCCCTTTGCCTGACCCCGCAAAAAAGCCCTTGCACGCAAGGGCTTTTTTCTGTGTGGCCGCGGCGGTTAGATCGCCGCTGTTATAGCCGCGACACGCCGCGCCATCAGGTCCGGAGCGATCCCGCTGTCGATCCGCGCGGGCTCCTGGGCCATCCAATCCACGAGTTGCATGCCCAGTTTCGCAAGGCCCGCATCCTGCTGTGCAAGCTGTGCGCCAACGAACAGTTCGGTGAAGTCCATGCCGTCGTCCATCGTCTGGGCCATGGTAAAGCCCACGGCGATACTTTGGGTCATATAGGCTGCGTGCTGATGGTACGCACGGTCAGTACGCAGCCGGCCAACCAGAACTTCGTCGCCGATGGCATTGGCCGCTTCGTGGATCATCGTTGCGATGCGCTGTGATGGCAAGCGCATCTCCGCGAGCGACGAGTTCATTGAGATCGTCATCTTCGTCTCCTCGACTTACTGACGCACGGTGTAGATGTCGCCGCGAGCCTGTTCGACATCGTGCAGCCCATTGCGGCTGTAGACATTCTGGCTGTGATCGCCCAGCTTCATGTCGCCACCGGTAACGCGGCTGCGAGCCAGTTGATAGCTGTAGGCGTACTGGTGAACATCATAGCCGCGCTCGCCCAGGTATTCCAGGGCCTCGGTGAATGGTTGGCGCACCGCCGTGTATTCTTGCTCAGCCGTGCGCGTCTGCGCTTGAGCAGCGGAGATCTGCTGGCGCAAGGACTTACTCGACGGCGACAGCACCAGGTCATCTTGCAGTTGCTGCACGGAGTACATGCTGCGGGCGTAGCCGTCGCGCGCCGACAGGAACGTTTGCTCCATGTTATTCAACTTGTCCATACGCTCGCCATTGAGTGGGACAGTACCGCTTTGCAGCTGCGACGACACGCCCACCGCGGACGATCGCGGCGCCACCATGGTACTGCCTTGGTTCCGCATTACCCGGGTATCTACGGTTGTGGTCGTAGTGGCGATCCCGCTTGGTCCGAAGCTGTCGAAGCTGGAAACGCCCGATCGCTGCGAGCGGCCGTTCGTGTTGCTACCACTCTCCTGCATCGATTCCGATACCCAGACGCCGGCGGCGGCGCCGGCGACTTCAGCGACCTTACGACCGTTGCCGCCGCCAATCCGGCTGCCGATCGCACCGCCGATAGCGCCGCCCAGCACATCGGCCGCGGCGCGTTTGATCTGATTTTGCGACTGATTTTGCGCCTGGGCCGGGGATGTCGTCATCGACACGGCCAGCGCCGCGACCAGCGTCAAGGCGACCACTGACATGCGCTGACGCAAAGGCTCGTGGCGCTCCAGCTGCAGAGCAGCCGAATCCACGGTAGCCGCGTAGGCACTGGAAAAGATCTTGGAAGGCTTGCTCGTCATATTCACTCCTCAAAGGTGGGCTTAAGTGTTTGCATCCTACTGCGAGACGGTGCGCGTGGTTGCAAGCGCAGGCGTGGTCAACAAGTTGCAAAATCGCACTTACTTCGTTCGGGAGCCAATCATCCTTGCGAGACGAGGGCGCAATTTGCCAAGCTATCCCTAAGCGACCACATGGGGACGCCAAGCCATCCACACCAACTCACTAAAGGAAATCCACATGTTTTTATTCAAAAATCTGCAGCTGTATCGGCTCCCGGCCCCTTGGGCCTTCACGCCGGAGCAGATGGAGCTTGCGCTGCAAGCGCAGGCGTTTAGCCCGGCCGGCAGCAGTGAAGTGGAGCGCCAAGGCTGGGACAAGCCCCGCCCTAACGGAGGCTTGGTCCACGTGGTCAATAAGCAGATGCTGATCGTGCTGGGCAAAGAGAAAAAGCTTCTGCCGGCAACCGTCGTGAACCAGGTAGCCAAGGCCCGCGCGGCGGAGATGGAAGAGGCTCAAGGTTTCGCGCCAGGGAAGAAGGCGATGAAGGACCTCAAGGAGCGCGTCCATGACGAACTACTGCCGCGTGCATTCGCCATTCGTAGCGACACTCGTTGCTGGATCGATCCGGTCAACGGTTGGCTGGTGGTCGATGCGGCCAGTCCAACGAAAGCGGATGAGGTCATCAAGATGCTGCTCAAGGCAATCGATCGCATGCCAGTAGAAAGTTTGCGCGTGCAAAACTCCCCAGTTGGTATGATGACCTCCTGGCTGCAGGAAGACGACGCTCCCGCAGGCTTTACCGTGGATATGGATACCGAACTACGGGCCACGGGAGAGAGCAAAGCCGCAGTGCGGTATGTGCGACACACGCTGCCGGCAGACGAAGTTGGACGGCATATCGCAGCTGGTAAACAGTGCACTCGCTTGGCGATGACCTGGGACAGCAAGATCAGCTTTGTACTCACCGAAACGCTGGCGATCAAAACGGTCAAAGCCCTGGACGTCATCAAGGAAAATGAAGCAGCAACACGCAATGACGACGAACGCTTCGACGGCGATTTCATGCTGATGACCGGCGAACTGGCCAAGATGCTCGCCGACATCACCGAAGCCCTGGGCGGCTTCGCGGCCGCGTAACCCGAAAACTGGGAGGACACGTGAAAGATGTTTCCATTACCGAACTCGAAGCGGCGATCAATTACTACCGAAATCACTCCCCCACGGATGAACAGGTACCGATCCTCTGTCGCGAGGCCCGCGTGTTGGCAGATGCCTATGCGATGCTGATCATTAGAAAAAAAGACGGCATCCAGCTTTCTGAGCTCAATGATTCTCAGAAAATGGTGCTTGAAGACTACTTCGCCAAGACAAAACCGCAATAGGCCAACCAAGCAAAACTGTGGCTGAAATTCCTTCGCGTGATCTGCAACCACGCCTCGGTCAGCCACAGTAGACGCGCTATAATTCGAGCACACTTACTGCTTGCCCGGTTTACAACATTATGACCAATAGCTCGTACGAACCACCCGTATTTGACGTCCCACCTAAGGTGACCGGGGTTACTTTCGAGGTCTTCCGGGCCGACAAAGCGTCGCCGGAACGCAAAACATTCCTCTATGATCCAGAAGAGGACATCGACGGTCGCTCACTCAATGACCCCCTTCTCGACTGCAATGTATTTTTCCAAGGCGTCGTGACCGATTCGTCCGTTACGCAGGCCCGTACTTCTATTTCCTTCGATCACAGCCTTCGCCCTCTACTGCCGATCCCAAGCCACGCCAAGGCATCCAACCTCAAGAGCATTGGCGATTTGATCGGCGTGGTAATCGATATGATGAACGTGAGCGGTGAGTTTGCCGATGAATCACAGAAAGTGACTCCCTTTCTGCACTTGGCCACACTGGCCGGCAAAGAATTACCAGGCGCCAGCGCCGGGGCCCACCCCAACACCTGATCACCGCCAGATCCCCGATCGCCACCGGCGCGCGCAGCGCGGCGGTGGCCACGGCCATCACCAGCGGCTGGCCTACCTGCTCCGCCAGCTCGGCGCCCGGCCGGCGCCTCCTTCAGCTGCAGCACCAGGTCGACGGCGGCCGCCGTGCCGACGCTGGTGGCCAGCAACACGCCCAGGCACACCAGCTGCGGGCCGGCCGCCGCCGTCGACGCGCCCACCACAACACCTGATTACCGCCAGATCCCCGATCGCCACCGGCGCGCGCAGCGCGGCGCTGGCCACGGCCATCACCAGCGGCTGGCCTACCTGCTCCGCCAGCTCGGCGCCCGGCCGGCGCCTCCTTCAGCTGCAGCACCAGGTCGACGGCGGCCGCCGCGCACGCGCCGCCGGCGTGGCATTGGCACGCACTGAACGATATAAACGATTTACAATATTCCAGGAAGAGACAGGTCTTTGCCTAGCCGGCGCCTCGCGGAATCAGGGGTAGGATGAAATTATGAGCAGTGTGGTACTCAGTGTAGACATGACCTTCGGCGACAGCGCTTCGGAAGTCAATCTGATCAAGGTCACTAACTCTGTCGGGGACGACATCTCGGACAAGTTCCGCCAATTCGCGGCAAACAACAACATCGACTTGAAGAAGAAGGAGGAGCTCGAATCTGCAGCCGGCACGTTCGCAAAGCAGTTCGCTGGCATGCCTTGGTTGCCGTAACTACGGACTAACCAGCAGGCTCTCCGATACCCGTGCGTCAGGCCTTTCGGTCCGCATGGGTATCGGACAAGCGCTTATCGAAAGCGAGCACTCAATATCTTTTCCTGAAGTGCCTTGGGTCGTCCAGGCAGACCCACCTCCACAAAGAGCAGTCCTTCGTGATGCATGCGGATCCGGCGCAACAGCTCCAGATCAATGGGGTCAATCAACGAGCCCATGGTTTCGACAGCACCGTCATGGCAGTGCAGTTCCACAACACCGGCGGCGGTCACAACCACGCGCTGTATAGGAAATCGGCCAGGGCGACCATTGACCACGATGAATGGCACCGAGCCAGACAGGCATTCATAATAATCAATTGCCGTTTTAGCAAACATTGCGGGACCTCCTAAATTGTCTGGACAAAAAAATGATATATCATTAGACTTTCGTTTGTTCCGTATTATAGCCATGCGACGGAACACTGCAAAGACAAATACTTTCTTCCATATGAGCGAATCATCCCTAGCGGCCTTACCACGGCTGTTTGACGACAAAAGCGACGCTGAGATCGTGGAGATGACCTTTCCGCACAGCGGGCTGTTCGTCTCATTGTCGCCACGAACCGCTGTTCGCTATAACGGCTCTCGGAAGCTGCCACCTGGCCCCCCACACTCCCTGCACAGGGATGACGAAGGCAGTTACAGCTTGACCAGGGTCGCCATTGTTCGAGTTCATCCGGACACCCATATCCAGCTCGCGCGGCGAATGATTCGAAAGGCGGTGCTGAAAAGCCTAACGATTGGTGTGCTCTGCGGCGCGGTCGCGGCCGCCGGATCCATTTGGTATCTGCGCACCAAAGAAGATGCCAAGTCGGCTGCTTCGACCAATGTCACCGCGCCGTGCCTGATCAGTGCGGTCACCCCCCAAGGGGTCAACTGCCAACTCGGCGCACAGGTCGTAAGGGTCTCAACGGGCAAATTTTTCCCCGACGGACAATACCAGCTACAGGCAGTAAATAGCGATCGCCTCAGCTTTACAGCGGTCCGCACTACTGACCAGCGTCCAGTGATTTTCGTACTGGACCAACATCACTCACCCCAACCTCAAGGAGGAAGCAACAAATGAATAATCTCGTTATGGATAGCCCGAACCTGGACGCAGCTCGTAGCAAACCCCAAACCTCGTCGACCGACGTGCAAGCTGCCAGCGAAATCGTCTCCGCCAAAGTAGCGGCAGAGCGCCTGGAGGTCAGCATGGCTGTTGGCGAAGGCGACTATATCGAAGGCAAGATTCGGGTAGGGCCTGGCAAAAGCCTCGTGATACGAGGCTGCGTCAACGGTGAAATCGAATGCCAGGGCACCGTCGTTATCCTGAGCGGCGGCAAAGTCCTCGGCCTGGTCAAAGCAGCCCAACTCGTCAACGAAGGCGACATTGGCGAGCTGAAGAACCCGGCAAAGCTGGACGTCGGCGAACTCGTCCTTGGCGTGAACTCCCGCGTTATCGGCGATACGGTCTATGACACCTTGGCCGTCGCTACGCCGAATCGCGGCGTGCGCGGTCAGATGATCCCACGTTCGGAAATGGATGCAGAGGAAGCGTAACCCATGCGAAGTCGCATGTTGGCGATCCGCGCACGCACCGTCATCGGGTTGAGCCTGGTTGCAGGGTGCTCGACGAGCTCCTCGGAACATATGGCAAAACACGCAACGCCTGGGCAATTGGTGAGCCAAGCCATTTCCCCGGAGCCGATTCAATGGACCAACGTATCGCTGCCACACTCTGCGGAGATCGGCACCGAGCTGGAGCCGCTTGGCTATCGAGAATCTGGCACGCCCCAAGCACGCCCGCCGCCATACCCATTCGGCCGGACGATACGAACCAAGGTCGCGCCTCGAGGCGACACACCACAAACCAACAATTCGCAAGGCAACTTGGAAATGGAAAATTCGAAAGCGAACACGACAGCCGTGCAGCTACAAGCCCCGCCAGTTTCACGCGGCAAGGACGATCACGCTTTTGACCTCACGCAGATTGGGATAGGCGGCCTCGGTTTCGCCATTCTCTATGGCGCAATCGCGCTTGCGCGCCGCGCTGCGGTCGACCGCAAGAAGAAGCGCGCCGACGAAGCACTGCTTGCAGAAGAGCGAATGCAAGATGCGGTGCGCAACGCCGTCGCCGCGCAACTCGACGTGCTCAAGAAGGCAGATGCCACGCCCGCCACGCCGACGGCGAGTACGGAGCCGACTTTCTCTCACATAAACAATGAGGGATCGGCAGCTCAGGCAGAGCCTCCAGCGGCGCCACACTTGCCGGTACCGACGGATCCTGAACAGCCGGCCATACCCGTCGTATCAGATGTCATCGAGCCGGTCGTCGAGCCGGTCGTGGATCCGCGCAGGACCGATCCCAAGTATCTGGCCGCGCGTAGGCTCCTCGATGCGTTGCATGCTGCCGAACGTGATGTCGAACCCTTCCTCGAAATGATCAAGACTGCAAATCTGCCTGACGATCACGACAAGCATGATGCCGCACTTCGGGTGATCGGCGCCTGGCACCAATGCGTGCAGCGCACACGAAATTCGCTGCAAGAAGCCTTCGTGCGCGCCCAGCTGCACGACGAGCTCCCGAGCACGCCGGCACCGGAAAGTCTCAGCGATGCGCTGGCGCGTCTGTACCAGCACGCGGCTTTCTTCACTTCCCTGCTGACCGTGCAGCAAAAGCCAAAGTCGCCTATCCTCGCGTGGTCAAAGCAGCTGCCCGGTGCCGTGTTGCAGCTCTATTGGCATGCACAAACGCATCTCGTGGCGAAGGACATTCAGGCGCATCCGCTGCCCCAACTTCCGGAAGGTACAACGGCCGGCCGGGCGCCAGCCGCACCACCACCGGATAACGGCGACTTTCAGCACCTGTTGAAGAAGGCCATCGGAGGCAGCCATGGCGGCAAGTGATCAAGCGCATGCCGCATCTCAAGAGCAAACGGGTTCTCGGCAAGTGGGGGACATGATCAATACCGCGGCCGCCGCCAGGATCCTCGGTGTCACGCCGGCGACGTTACGCAACTACGCCTGGCTTCAGTCGCTTACCAAGCGCGAGCGCAAGCAACGCTCGCTACAGGAGCCGCCACCAGGCATGCCGCGTCCGAAACGCGTGCGAGGCGAGTTGGCATGGAAGCATCAGGAAGTTGTGTCCTTTCGCGAAAAACGACAGGCGACTTGATCGTGTCCAACGACGTCATCCACTGGGCGGAGCGTGCGCTCGATGAGCCCTACCCGGACCAGGACTTTTCCTGGGTACGGTGGCAGTTTGCGGCTGGACTCGTAGCGGCCGGGCTTGCCTCATCGGCTGTGGTCACATCGGCCGTGCTGCTGGCGCCGCCCACGCATTCGGACGCGGATCAAGCAATTCTGATCGTCTCAGCGCAGGTCGAGGAGGTAAATCCGGAGCTGAAGATTTCCCTTGGCACGCCGTCGGCAACGCGCGTGCAACGGGACCGCGGCCCCGCAAACACGAAAGTCGAGCGCGGTTCGAATCCGCAGCCCGGGGCCAATATTCCCCCCCAGGCGGTTAAGGTGACCGCTCTGCGTCAGACGGATCCGAAAAAGGAGAGCGTGGAGGTGAACACTCCCACACCAGCGCCGACGACCCAAGCGGTGCCGCCGGCCGCCACGCCTGACAAGGCGGCGAGCCTGGCCAAGACCGAAACCTATCAGGCCACGTCCAAAAACACGGAAAAGAAACCGGTGGATATCGCATCAGGGGAAAAGCTGGGCATCCAGGCCATTCTCAGCGATGGCATCGTCTTGCTGACCGGGCGAAAGGTCAAAACTGGATTCCCGCTGCCGAATGGCGAGCTTCTCGTGGGAACAGATCCGGCCAAGGGAATGGCAGAGACGGATCGCCGGGTGCTTGTCGTCACACCTTAGTTGAAGTAGACGCGGCCAGCACGGCGGGTAGGCCGTAGGTTTTTCATCGCATTAAATTGGGTTTGCACAGCAAGGACATACCTTCGGAAAAACCCCCGGAAGCACTAGCACCTTTGTCAAAAGCCGCTCGAGTTTTCCTCCGAGCATCCAGCGTGTGAACAACAAGCTAAAAGCAAAACAACCACCATATCCGACGAAAGGGTTCGTCAATGCACTGTAGGCATCTGGGCCTAAAAGCTCCTGTGCCTCGGAGACATTTGCGATAATCGCCCTCATAGTCACGTAACCATCACGAAAGAAATTGGCGGCAACGACGGCGATTGAAAAGACAATCGCTGTTCGCGCGCAGCGCACTGCCGAAAGCCGGGCATGCAGCCTATTCACGTCGTGGACCAGCGCAAATACAAGCGATCCGGCGAACCCCAGTATCAACAGAATCGGCTTGTGCATGGCGGCAAAGTACCCATCCAGGTTATGGATGTAACACGCCACTGCGCAAACCAGAATCGCCGCGCAAGCGAGATCCCGGCGTGTCTGTCTCGATACCTTCCTCATGTTTATCGATGCACGGCGAATCACCTTGTCGACGTCGCACGCTTGTGCTGCGCGGCCAGCTCCGGCATGAAGTCCTTGTTCAAGGATGCCTGGTAGATGGCCCCGAGGTACATGTTTGTCTTCTGGGTTTCCATCAGGTTCTTGGTCATGAGGCTGGCCATCTGCGCGGAGATCATCAGCTGCTCACGCTGCAATGTGGTCTGGTCGCTGGTCGCCGCGATCTCCTTCACCCATTCCGGGTTATCGTAGCGCCGCGCGACGTCGATGGCCATCATCTGGTGGAGCGACACGCCCTTCGTATTCCAATCGGGCGCTACTTGAGGAAGCAGCTTCACCAGGTAGCGCGCCGCCGCCCCGCTACCATCGAGCATGGCTTGCAGAATCGGGACCGTGGCTGGGTATTTTGTGCGATTGCTCGTCCACTCCTCGATCGGACGCATCGCCAAATCCACGCGGGACTGGTAGCTGTCTTTCAGCGCCAAATAGCGACGCCCCTCATCGGTTTGCGTCTCAATCTTCGTCAAGTCGCGCAACTGCACTGGCGCCGACAGGTTGCGCACATATGCCGTTGCCGCGGCCAGCTGCTTGTCGCTGAATGACAGCGACACTTTGCCAGTGTCTGCGGTAGTCTGCGCGCCATCAAAGATCGTCGACGCACGGATATCCGCGTCTGGTAGTCCCGCCAAGCCGGAAGGGGTGCTACCAGCCCAGCTGCACTGCTGCGAACGCACCTTGCCGGATGCGTACGTCTCGCATGCGCCTTTCTGCGCCATGACGGCCTGCACTTCCGGTTGCGGAGCGAAATCGTCGTTACGGGAGATGGACAGTGCCTTGTCCAACGAGGAAGAGCCCGTCGACGGCCGGAACGAGCCAGCGCCACGTGGGCCGAAAGCGGATCCGTTTGCGCCGGTAAAGCCTGGATTAAGGCGGTCAAAACTCGGATCCCCAAGGCCACGAGAGGCATTGGCGCAGGGATCGATGGGAAGACGGGTCGACCGCTCGACGTCGACCGCTTGTTTAGCTTTCTCTGCGTCCAGCTGACGTTGCACCTGGTTGCTCGACGATTCGGCGATCTGCGACGAAATCTTTCCCGCGTTGGCGCTGATAAGGTTCTGGATCTGATACAGACTTTGCACGACGGTGGTGGTCGCGGCCGCGATCGCCCCGGTGATGGTGGTCGTTGACGTGGTGATCGCAATGATAATTGGCCCCGCGTCCAACTGCGCATATGCAATATTGGGGATAGTCGCTGCGTAGCACACGGCCAAGGCACCGACGAGGATTCGTTTCTTCATGCGCGTGCTCCCTTATGGACCGATAAACGATTTCATGCTGTCCCAGGCGCTGCCAATCGCGCTGGAGATCTGACTGGTAATGGACTGCGACGCCACGGGCACCTGATTTGCCACCTGGCTGGTGACCTGCCCCATCGCTTGCCCGGCGATTTGCCCGCCGATCCCGTTGCCGAGCTGGCCATTTACCGCCTGGCCCAGCTGGCCCAAATCGCCCGTCACGCCCTGGCTGACCTGCTGCGTTACCTGACCAACGCTCTGCGAAACTTGGGTCGCCAGTTGCTGGCATGCCGCGCTGCTCAGCTTCGTGATCATCGCCGCAGCACCAGGCGTCAAGCCAAATGCGGTCATATCGAGCGCTGACAGCGAGTCGAGACACGCACCCTTTACAGTGTTTGAGGCGAGAGCCACTGCCGATAGGCCCGATGTACTGCGCGCAAACTGATCCTGGCGCACCTGCTGCTGTATGGTCTGGATGTCGTTGCGGAAGTCGTTGCAGGGACCGGCCAATGCCGAATCCACCATATAGCTATAGAACGTAACAGTAGCGGCCACAGCAATGCGTCGTTTCATTTTCAAATCCTTGAGATCATGGTCGCCAGTCAGTTCTGGCGTACCGATTGCGACATGGTATCTACATCGACCGCCTGGCTTGGCTGCACGTCAAACCCGGCAACGGCAATGAGGTCTGCAAGCGTCTCGGAAGTGACTGGCGCGACCTTCTGTAGCACATCATCCAACATGCCGGTCGCTTTGGAAAAGCGCTGGCTGAATTCATTTTTCGAAACCTCTTCCCCGGCGCGGAACCAGCTGATCACCCGCATGGTCCTCGCCACATATTCCGTCCTGTAGATCTCGGAGGCCTGGCGAATCCACGACTGCATCACGGACGTCCGTTGATCGTTCGACAGCGAGCCGGAAAACTCGCAATTTAACAGAACGTCGCGAACGACCCGGTCGAAGTTCTCCAGCATCGCTGCCAGGACCTGCGGCTTCTTTTTCCCATAGGTGAAGGTCTGTCCGCGTCCGTTGCCGAGCCGCTCATCGGAGACGGCCTCGTAGAAGCGCAGCGTTGCCTGGTGCATCGCCACACGCAAGCGGGTCTCCATCGTTTCCTCCGAATCGACTCGCAGGTATCCCACCTTGTTCATCATCAGGTGAGCACGAGCCTGCTGCTTCTCCAGAAACTGGGGATCACTGAATACGCCGGCCACAGTACGCAGCAGATCGTCAACTTGCTGCTGCTGGTTCTCGGCCGTTGAACCCTGCCAGATCCGCCCGATTATGTGCGTCAACATTGAATTGAGCTCGATGCGATCGTACTCCTTCGCCATCGGCGTCAAAGCGACCTGCTCCGACATCACCTTCGCGAGTGCGTCAGCAGATCCGAGCATAAATTTCAGCGCTTCTTTGCGGTCCGTGAGGCTCGCGTCGGCACCTGGCCGCTGGATAATTCCCAGCATGAGAGGGCTCATGTGATTGAGCAACCGCATTGACAGCTTTGCGTCACGCCAAGCAGGCGAGTAGTCGGCGCTGGGGCTCGCGACGGCCGTCCGATAATGGACCTCCATGGCCTGTTCGATCGCCCGGGCAGGCAGCTCGCGGCCAGCGCCGTGCATTACGCCGCCTGCTGGAGAGGTTGGTACAGCGGCCATGCGACCAGTTCCTTGTCATCGAGCTTCATCAGCGCATCGCGACGGTCACGCGCCATGCCCGTGAAGAACGTATAAACGGGAGTGATGTCCACCGCCCCTGGATAGCCCAGTCCCAGCACATCGCAGGCAGCTGAATGCAGTGCCGCGAGGCGAAGTCCGTCTTCCAGGATGCCTTCGGCCGCCGGCGACGCGTTGAAGCATTCGCTGAAGATACCAGCATGATCGGGCAGGTACGAAAAGCCACAGCGCAAATCCGGCACATCCAGCGTGCGCATCACCTTACGCTCGGCCATGCGCCCCAGCAGCGGCAAAAAACCTTGTGCCGAGAAGACCTCGTCCGCGTAAATGATGCTGTTGTCGAGCCAGAAGACAGTCCGATCCTCTTCCGATCGCGCCGTCGATTCAGCAGCAGCCAGCAAAGCTTCAATCAGGTTCATTGTCCGATCCCATTCATAGGTTATATTGCGTCGCGGGCAATCCCTCGCGCTCTTCGAACTGGTCCCAGTCGACAAGGGAAGAATCGCTCGAGGCCCCCTCCATTCCCATCGCCTCCATAAACTTGGAGAGGTCGGTGCCATTTCGGGACACCGTCCGCGACAAAATCTCGCACGCTTTCTTGATCTCGACTGGGCGCTCCAGGAACGCCGACTGCAGGTGCGGGATAACCCCCGGCGACACATTGACGATCTGGATCCACGCTTCCAAATTTGCAGGGTCCTTGACCCAAGCCAGGGTCTCGTCATGATGCTCGGACCCCGGCTGTGCCAGGTCTGAAGCAACGTCTGCGATCATCTCGATAAAAAGCATGCATCGGCCATGCACCGTGAAGGCGTCGATGCCCTCATGGACGATCAGGTCCGAAGGGACATCTTTTTCAAAGTCTTTTACAATTTTAGGCATGTGCGGCTCCGATCAATGCTTTGTCGGGACAGACGGCCCAGGCACGGTTCCGCGACGAAGAGCGCGCATCACACTTTTCAGTCGGCGGTCGTATTCCGCTCCGTCAATACCGAGACGCACGCATGTTGCATCGCGGCCTTCTTCCAACACGTAGCGCGCACTGTACACTTCGCGCTCACCTTCGGGCAGCGCTTCGATGGCCTTTACCAGGCGCGACATTGCCTCATTCGGACTATTCATTACGGCATCCTCAATGCGGCCGCTCACCCGGAGCATCACTGTCCGGTTCCTGTTGATCAAGGTCGGCCTCCATGTCCGCCGGCTGCATAGCGCGCTGACGAAAATCGGCGCGCAGCGTGTTGATTTCATCCAGGGAAGTCATGGCCATCTTTTCGCTGACCAGACCTTGGTTTCCCAGCATGCCCTTGAGCACCTCCACGGTCTTCGGGACCGCTTCGGCGCCGATGTGGCGCTCCAGTTGTTTCAGGGTATTGGCAATGACCGTTTGACTGCAGCCAATGCCCTGAGCACTGAGGCCGATCGCGCGGCGCGCCCCGTTCAGCGTTTTCATAGCGTTCTCCGTTTTCATTTTGTTTCCCTAACACCTTTCGGCATAACCGAGTATTCATTCTGCCCTGTCTGGACCGGCGCGGTTGCACTGGCAGCCAGATTCTTGCGTCGCCGCACATCACCGACCACGGCTGTGACAAATTTTCTGATGACCGCTCGAAAGTGCTCCGGAGCCAATTCTCCAAGCTCGATCTGACGACAAAGCATTTCCCATTTGGCGGTCAGTCCCACGCTTTTCAATTCAGCTGGCAGCGCACCTTCAAGCCGGCTCCCCGACGCGGTCAACACGACCTCGGCGCGCCGCGTACCATCCTTGGACGTCGTCATGCGCGCTAAAGAGCCATTCCTCAGCAAGTCAACAATCGCCTCGCTGCGAGTACGGGCTGTGCCAATTCCATTCGTCGCGCGCAGCACTGCCGCATCTGATTCCGACATGGCGTGGCGCTCGGCCAGCAACATGTCCTCCAACAGATCGGCTTCAGTATACCGTTGTGGAGGCTCGCTCTGAGAAACAGTAACCCGTGCTGACACCGCGCGCACGAATGCTCCAACGCGCACTCCGGATAGGTCGAGCGGCTTCACGAAGGTTGCTCCTCTTCGGTGGGACACTCAAATTCAGCGGGCGCCTCATGATGCACTTGTTCTTCGTCGTCGATCGTCATGTCGGGCGCCTGTGTCTCAACGTTAGTCCATCCATAGGCCACAACTTGAGTCGACTGTGCGCCGAACACGTCCTCCCCGAACATGACTTCCACAGAAGTCGCGTCAAACTCGAATTCCGGATAGAACTGCGCGGCGAAACGGTTCGAGATCATCTCAAAAACCCCCCTCTCGGCTTCAGAGAGATCCCGGCTGCTGGTCGGCAAAACGCCCAGAGGTACAATCGCATGGTGCTCGTTCTGCCCGATTTTCGAATCATCCACTGAATCCGGCCGGGATGACGCGTTGGCCCCCCGCATTGCTTTACTAAACATGGGGGACAGACCAGCCATGATGTTGCGGGCGTCCAGCAGCATTGTCTCCGGAATGTATGGGCAGTCGGTCCCGATGTAGGAGATCAACTTGTGCTTTAAATAGAGGTTCGTCATCGCCTGGGTCACCTCCTCCATCGGAATGCCCAGCTTCCGACAAGCGTCGACCTCCAGTGTCGTTTTCGTAAACGGTAGCGGCGCCGCGCGGCGAACGCGCCTCGTCCCAGCCTTGGCATAGCGACCGGCCAAACCAGCGTTGATCTTGTCGACGATGGCCTTGGCCAGCTCCTCGCTGACAATTCTCCCTTTGTCGTCGAACCCAGGCATATTCTCGGCACCAGGGCGCGCCTTCCAGTGCAATTCAGTACCATCATCCAGGGTGATCACCGGCATGTAGTAGCGAACAGGTTTGAAGGTAGTGAGTAAGCGTTCGCGCTGCGCAACCATCCACATGACGACGCCCTTCAGGCGCCCGACGGCGACACTCGAATCGCCCAGCAGCGACTGATAGGCGCGTGAGGCATTAATGCCCAGTTCCCAGTCGGCCTCTTGGCGCGCCTTCGCGGCGGCACCACTGTTCTGCCAGCGCGAGTCACCATTCGGCAACAGCCTCGCAAACGCCTGCTCGAGGGCCGTTGGATGCATGTCCACCAGCACAGCGCGAAGGATCTTTGGCGATGCAGGATCAATACCCAGGTGCATAAAGAGCGCATCCATCACCAGCTGACCTTCGCGGCCGATATCGCCGGCATTGATAATCACGTCCGCCGTCCTTACTTCCCTTTCAATGATCTTGTACAGCGGGTCCGGAACTGGCCCCTTATCCGACATCAGCGGCGTGCCATCGGACTTCCGACCCGCTCGAGGCACCCGCTTGTGCTCCGCCGGGAGCACGGGCAGATAGGCGAGCGGATCCTGCTCAAGTTGCGCACCATCCAGGTACGCATCCATGGGCATCAGTTCGATTAAATGCCCATTGGTGAATGAGACGAAGTCGCCGTTCGGCAGGCGATAGCCGCCCTCCTCGACAACGAGGCGGCCGCCATGGCGGCGGACGAGGAAATTGGCAATTTCCTTCGCAACCGCGGACTTCTCAGCAATTGTCACCGTTTTGGGCATGGGGTAAAGTGCGAATTTTGCAACACAGTTTCATTCTATTGCTACAGGACCAAACAAATACACTCCTATGGTACAAGAATGCAAGCCCAAAGGAAAGGTGTTTAATCCCGGTGCCCGCAGCGAAACACCGTCAAGTTCGCCTACCGCTCGCGGATTATCGGCGGCCGTGCCAAGTGAGACTCGCATTTCTCGGGCTTCTCTGCCGTGCAAATCCGATTGCAGCACCACATCGACGGCGGCCGCCGTCGCGCGCAGCTCCGCGCGACGGGTGGCTATCACCAGCTCAGTGCCCGGCCGACACCTTCACCAGCAGCGGCACCAGGTCGACCGCAAACGCCGCCATTGGATTGGCCAGCTAGAGCGCGGCTTGGCCGGCCAATTTCGTGCGTGTGCGCATAGAGCGCAGCATGTCAGGCAGTTCAGAAACGGTCTGCTCGAAATGCGCGTCATCGGGGACGGCGAGTACGTATTGCAGGGTGGGAAGAGGGAAGCTTGCCGGGATACGGCCGGTGCAGTGCGCCATGCGGCGCGGGACTTTTTCTTAGTACGGCAGACCAAGGCGCTGACGCGCTTCGACATCAAAGGCTTCGACCGCAGACTCCAGCTCAGTTTGGACCTGCACGCGGGCGGCGCGATCATCACTCATATCAAACGACAGATCAGCCCACACGATAATCATGCCGAGTGCCATGGCGTGATGCTGCGCGACATGAGCGGCGTCCTTGGGTTCGCTAGTGGCGTACAGGCGGTGAATCGCACCCCGCACTGTTTCGGTGATCTGAACGAATGTCTTAGCGTCTTGGATGGTCATCATTAATCCTTTTCCGGCACTTGCTGCTGGCCCGCGGTGATTTCCCTTTACTTCGCCACGGTGGTTTTGGGCGGCGCGAGCCAGCTACCCGGGTCACTCAATAACGTTGCGCCTAACCGCGCCGAAGCGGGCCAAGCGACGATCAATCCGACCCATTTGCGAAAGCCTGAGCCGGTCTGTATTTCAAGCGCGGACATACTTCGCCGCAATACGAAGGCCCCTATGGCCATCCACACGAACAAGGCGGCTGTCGGCCAAGGTTGAGACACGGGCACCGCGCAAGCCGCGAACAGCAGCAGCCAACCCTGACGGCTCACCGTCACGCCAGCACTACTCAGGTTTCGCACCAACACATATCTGGACATCGCGGTCATTCGCTTCGGCTACCGGCCGGAACGGGGCGCGGGCGCCATTTTATAGTTCAACCAGGGTGGCTGCGCACGAGGCCGCGCAGAACCATTACCCTCAAGCCCGCCAGCACAAGGAGCGCGCCTGCTACGATCAATTTGCTCCGGTAGATTGCGACCAGACAGCCCACGATCTGCGCGCATAGCACTATTCCTACAAGCGCCAATGTGAATCGCCTGTTGGGCCAGTTCTGCTCTTTCGTTGCAAGAGACATGATTTTCCCTATTACTGTTCATCGGTCTGTTGGCGGCCGTCGTCTAGCCAGTCCCCAAGCTTGACAATTAGCCCCAGCACGGCCAATCCAAAAAGAGCCGGGCCCAGCGAATCAGTCGCCGCAGCCTCCATCCACGACAGCACAACAGCTTGTAGCAGGAAAAGTCGCGCTCCAGTTAGCCTACGGCCGAGACAAAAGAAAGTAATCGAAAATCCGAATGCCACTAAACTAATGACAAGCACGATAATAGTCGTCATATTGAATCTCCTTCCGTTTTTTGCACGCGGTACGCGGCGATCTCGGCCACAGCTACCCCATGCGAAACATCCGGGACCATCCAGCTGTCGATTTCGACATCCCCTCCGGAATGCATCGACTGGTCGAGCGAAACGTGCACGATGCCAGCGCGCTCAAAATCGTCGTACCCCAGAGCGACGTAATAATCGTCATCAAGGCGAAGCACGTCCGACTCCTGAGGGTGAGTTCGCCGCACAATGTCGCGGACGGCGACACCCGCAGAGCACAGAGCATTGGCAATCCTATCGGTGACGGTTCGGTCAATCATGTGTTTTCCTCGCTGGTCGGCAGCACTTTTTCCTATTGTGGCGTCGTGGCGGGACCAACAATTTTCCCCTCGCGAGCGGACTTCCACTTTGCGACGCTGATTAAAAGCGAGATAGCACAAACCAGAAAACCTAAACCGGCGCCCATCATCAGTAACACGTCGAGCTTCGTGGCGGCACCCTCGGCCACGCCAAATCTAACCAGTAGCACGCCGAGAAAACTGCAGGCCAGTATGTCCGTTAGGACAGCTCGGCTATGCTTCCACATCGGACCAAACAGGGAGACTTTCGTGAAGCTGATAAGCCACGCAACCAATTCCTTCAACAGTCCGCCGACCACTGCCGCCAGCAGCAGCTTGATTAGTTCTGCTCGATCCATCTAAACCCCTCTAATTTATATCGCTATCGCTTGGGTGGCCGTATATCGCCCTGAAACGTATGCATTCGACACGCAGTGCGATACACCGACGCACAGGCCCCAGCCCTATTGTAGCGCCGCTCGTACGGCTCTTGCGAGCGTGGCGTAAGCTTGGTCAAAGTCCCCAAGCGTGGCCGCCGGCGTCGACACATGGGTACCATCGGCTGAACGCGCCAGTGGCACGGGCCTTTTCAAACCACCTCCATGCCACAAAAATGCGGTTCACAGTTCACCACGTTTCGGCCGGCGCGTCAGGAAGCGCGAAAACGTCTGCCAGGTCACGAACCAGAATTTTCACCGACTGCAGCACAAATACGCTGCTACGTGTCGCCCGGGTTTCGATCGACATGATCGCCGAGGACGGCAGCGTTGCTGCGAGCAGTCTGCGCAATGCGTTACAACTGGCGTCACAATCGCGTACTGCGACGTCCTGGTTATTATCATCCAACAACACAAAGCCTTTGGCCTCGAAATGCTGCCGTACCCTTCCTCGCCGCTCCACCTCTGGCAATGAAGAATCCTCATCGTACACCCGCTCCTCAAATGCGAGATAGAGGGAGCAGCTAAACTCAACCTCCAGGCCGCCGGTGTTCGTCAGGCGCATATCGGAGGTATGGCCAAGGCCATCGCTTTTCCACCATGCGTGTACTCGCCCGTTCAGATCGCGCATCGTGTCTCGCAATTGCTGCGGTAGCAGTGCATTCGGCTTGTGTTCAGCCATCCTTGCTCTCCATTTTTTTTACAGGTACTCGTCGACGTGAGCAGACAGGGCCTGCACATCATCTAAATTTTGAATACAGAAAGTAGCCTCTGACAGGATCTGTGCTTCTCCCCGCCCGCATCGCGCGCCGATGCTCAGAAATTCGGCTGAAGGAATCGCCCGAGTGATCAGATCAACCAAGGCATCGCGGCTTGCATCGCATGCGACAAGGTGTCCGACGTTGCTTCGCCCTGCTGTCAAGACAAAGCCACGTTCTTCGAGCGATTTAAGCCACGCGACGCGCGCGGCCTTATCTGATACCGGAGTGTTTGAGTCGAGCATGGTGGTATTGCCAAACAACATGCAGGATACAGTTACCTTCATGTTTCCCCAGCCATCCATTGTCACATCCTTGACGCTTCCAAGACCTGACGCGCGCCACCAGGATTTTATGACGTCGCTGAGGTGTGCCACAGCGTGCTTTGTATGTTGGGCAGCGACCTCGCTGCCGATGCGACGCTCCAGTTCCCTGATGCGCTCGTTCGCCGTACGTAGTGCCGCATTGCGACGCGATTGCTCTTCAGCCGAGTCGGTCACCACGTCAGTGATCGCCCCAACTTGGGCGAGACGAGACTCCGACACGAACAAGATGTTATATATCAAATTTCTCTCCACCAGCTGACCTGGCGCGAGCATTTCGGCGAGATGATGCAGAGCCGAAAGCATGCCCGTCACCTCGCGGCGGACGACGGCGCTCTGGTCTTCATTCAGTTGCACCGGCGGGGCGCTGCCGTATGGGCGCTCAAACAATCTTCTCTCCTATCCTATTTTTCAGATTTCGCTGCAGGACAATCCATTCCGGATGCTCTTGGGACAGTATACCCAGTCGGGCAAGCGTCTCGCCACAGTTACGCCGCACGCTGTCCAGGTTCATCCAGATCTTCCTCATCGTGGCCCGCATCGTCGACCAGTTCCTCACCGTCGGAGAGCGTCAACCGGCGCATCTGCGCCCGCATCAACCGCGCTTCATCCGCAGCTTGTCGGAGCGAGCGCGACTGTTCCCTGGAACGCTCCGTCACGGCCATCGCCAGCAGCCGCATCGCCGGCGAGGTCGAATAGAACTTCCGATAGCCTGTGGCCTCGACCACGTGTCTGGTGAAGACGTTGATCTTTCGGCGGATCACCTCGTCCGAATCCCGCGCCCCGTCCTCACCGGCGAATCGAAGCAGCATGCGCGCCGTGGCTGAGGTCTGTTTGCCGCGTATGACCGTGACAGCCTTCTCCCCCAGTTCAGCGTTCACGGCCTGGGCTAGCGCGACCTGCGCTTCGCGATCCAGCCGCGTTTTACGGATGCGGGCGCCAATACCTGCCAGCAAATGTTCCTGGCCTCCGTCTGCATCCGGAACGGGCATCTGCACGCCAATACCCATCTCTTCCGCCAAGTCGTCCCCGTAGTTGAAACGGGTCGGAAGCCAATACAGCGACACATCCGAATTCTTTGCCTGCGTGTCGGAGTGCAAACCACGGCTCTCCAAGCCGGAGCGCAGGAAGTCTTGCCAATACCTTGCATTCTGGCTGGGAGGACGATCTAATCCCGACCAGGTGGTGCGGAACAGCAATGTCACGCCCTCTGGCGACAGCTCAACCGGCACCGTCGAATAGATGCTCTCCTTCGTCATCGACGGCCGTACACTGATCACGCGGCGAGGCGCTTCCGACAGCATCTGTAGGACGGCGCCGGCGCCGATCTTGTGCTTCGCCGCGATCGATGCGGCGCGGAACAGGTTCCCGCACAAAACGTAACGCTTCCCGACATGCTCGCGATCTATAAAGCCGTCGAATTCCTCTTGCACGGTGCGAGACAGAAGTCCATCCTCTATCCTGGCCGCGCCAGGCAGCCAGAGGTCCAAGCCCGTGAAATGCTTCTTGTACAGATCGGCAAGCGTAAATCGTTCAGGTGCGGTCCAGCCGGCCATCTGAATGGTCAACACCCATCGTGCCAGATTAGTCTCGCGCCCACGCGGCGGCAAGGTCAGGGACGTAACTACGCCCTTGAGGATGCGGTCTTCTCCCATGCCAAAAGTTCGCTCGCGCACCACCACGTATTGCCCGGGCATGAAATGCTGGAGGTGGCCGAGAAGCCACGCGCGACGGCGCTGGACCACTTCCGTCGGGGTGACCAAGCTGTTGCCGCTCTCGTCAGTTGTGCGGGACTCATCGATGGTTTGATTCGCGCCGGCGCGCGCGGCATCCGAGGAGCGCATCATCACCAACATCGCGTCAAACATCTTCGAGACACGATCACGCAACCCAGAGGGCAACATGCGCAGCGCGGCCAACACCGGGCCGTGCGTTTCGACTCCACTTGATACATAGATAGCAGGCACAGAGTTGTCCGGCACAAAGTCGGGAGTCTCACCGGCCTCGCGCGCGCGGCGCGAGCTGAAGAACATCGCGTGGGTGTGTCGCTCGATCTCGGAGAGAACATCATCCCAGCGCCGCGCAGCAACGTTGCGCCGTACGGTCAACGTCTGCAGCTCCACGGACTCGTCGAACACTGAATCCACTTCACCCTGTTCGTTCAAACGGGCCGGCAGCAGATCTTCTGCCCCCGTAATCGCTGCGGCATCCCACTGGGCCATGTCCAGGATGTTGGTACGCAGCGGATTGATCCCCTGTTCGTCCAGTTCCGCCACGACTTCGTTGAAGTTGTAGGTGATCTCCTGGTAGACCGTGCGGGACTCCTTGTCCGGAAGCAGATCCAGGCGCGAAACCACTCGCTTGGCCAGCCCGTGCATCGGCGCATTGACTTCGGTTCCGTCCTGGTGCACAGCTATTGGCATGAACGATTGGAATGGCACGCCCAGGCGGGTTGCAATGCCTGGATTCGCCTGCAAAAAGTCCCGCACAGAAGCGTCGCCAACGCTGTTGAACAGGTCAGGCAAATCATGCAACTCGAAGCGGCTCGATCTGTTGCTCGTCGCAGAAGCATAAAGCTTACGCAAATGGCCATAGTGCACCATCATGATCCGTGCCTCGGATTGGAGGCCAGAGGCGAGCATCTCGACTTCGGGTGGCAGGATCTGCCCGCGGCGGTCGGCGCGCCCAATCGCTTGCACGTAGTCGACGATATCGGCGAAGACCTGGCAGAACATCTCAGAGCGCTGCCGCTGATCCGAAAATTCCGCCGACGCGTGCAGGCTCATCCCCGTTGACATTGCCTTGTTGCCTACGAGTGCATCGTAGCCACCGAAATTGAAGCCCCTCTCGATGTTTGTGATTTTGCACTCCTGGGCACTGCGTGGCGCCACCACCCAGTAGTCGTCCTGCATATCGACGACCTTGTATTTGCGCCCGGTCGCTTCACCGACCGTGTAGCCAGCAGATCTGATAGCGTGGCAGATGGTGTCGATTGGTGAGCAATACAGGTCGTCAGGCAATTCGTCGATCATCTCGTCGAGCGTCGCCAGGCCTTCCTGGATCGCCTGCTTCTCAACCACGGATGCCATGAACTGCGATTCCATCACGGTGCCCTCTATGCGATTGCCGTCTGCATCGACATGGCTCATACGCACCACGGTGTCATACATCGAGCGCAAGGTGCGCTTCAGCGTCTGAGGCCGAATATTGTAGGTGCCGTCATCGTTTTTCACTGCGTCGGCTTCGTCCAGCGCTTCCTTGATGCGCTGCTCAAATGTCTGCTCGAGGAAGATGATCGGCTTCTTTCCTTCGCGGATCTTCTCCACAGCACGCTCGCCGGCGAATCGTGCTTGAAGCGCTACGTTAAGCGTTCGCTGCGTCGCAAACAACAAGCTGCCAAATGCAGTGGTCTGCGTCTTGACGCCGTTGACGAGCATTTTAATGCGGCGCATTTCAGCCTGCAGCCGAGCAGTCGCTGCGGCATCGGAACCGAGGGCGCCCAGGTCAGCGGTGATGCGAGCGGCCTGGTCGCCTGTCAGGCCCAGATCTTCCATGCGCAAGTCGAGGATGCTCTGAAGCGAACCTTCGACGATATCCGCGCCGTCCAATAATGCTTCGGCGCGCTCAACGGCCAGTGCATCGGCATTGAGCGTATTTTGCGCGAGCGCTGAATCGAGCAGCTCGGCATTGCCCTGCGGCGCGTCTGTGGCGAGCTGCTGCTCAGCTTCGATTGCACGCTGCGCTTGCCCCGCCACTAATTGCGCCGCGGCTTGGCGCGCAGCTGCTTCGTGGAGCTGATCACCTTCGCTTTCCGCAGCCACCTGACTATCTAACGGCCGGCGTGCCTCCAGAGAATCAACGCTCGCGCGCGATGCCGCTTGCGCGCGAGCGAGCGCGGCCGCGATGATCTTCTGCGCGGCGTCGAGCTTATAAACCTGTGCGCGCGTCAGACGTCGGCCCACCTGGTCGGTGACGCCGCACAAGCGCTGCAATCCCTGTAAGATCAGCGCCACTTGATCAGAGATGCGTTCATTGGCATTGATGCGCGCATCGTCTACCGTCATTGTGATATCCATGGTGGACGCATCGCGTTCGCGGCGAATAAACAGCCCATCCTCGGCAAGCATGGACGTGAAGACCTCCTGGATACTCTCACCACCGGCCTGCATCGCTTCCGAGACCATTGTGGTGTCGATCGAGCTGGGCAACATGCGTCCGTAGAACGCCATCTGGCGCGCGTCCTTCAACCAGGTTGCCGACGAATACAAGACACCTTTAGCGGCGTTGGCGATCTGCGTGCACACGTGCCCCAACTGGGAAGTGTCACCTGCGGCAATGTGAGCTTCGTCGAAAATGATGACTGCCTGGGAGGCAATTGAACGGATCCACTCACTTTTCTCGGACTCGCTGCCTTGGCTGAACTGGGAGTAAGTGCAAAAGACCAAGTTCGGGCTGTCAAAGCCTTCCAGTCCAAACTGATAGTTCTCCAAGAACTTCTTGCGCGAGACTCCGTACGCAACCCGATCCAGCCCATCGGAAAACTGGTCTATCACCTGAGCCGTGTGGTTGAGCACCAGTGCGCGCATTTGATTGTGCAAGCCAGTTTTTTTCAGGTCGCGATAGAAATCCGAAAACAGATTGTCCTGCTTTGTAACAAAGATGACGGGCAGGCCCCTCTTCCAGGCGTAGGACACCATCGTGGCCAGAGTTACGCCCTTGCCGGCGCCGGTTTGGTCCCCCAGCACGAAACCTTTATTGCGATCAATCGCTCCCACCATCAGTGCGGCTGCGTCGACCTGCTCCGGCGCCAAATAGGAATACTGCTCGTCAGTGAAGCCAATTGCGTTGCGCACATACTCGTCCAGATTTCCGACGCGATCCTGCATACCTTGGAGGGCCTTGTAGGTCGGACCAGCCAGATTGCGCGGGATCATAAGTTCAACAGCACCATTTGCCGAGAATGACTCGTAGGGCAGCTGGTAGCTGTTTTCCGCGCTCTCGTTGGCGCGAAGCGCGGCTTCCTCATCCGCAGTCAACTTATGGCCGGCCGATTCGTGCACACGGACCAGGACGTCGTTAGTGAACGCGCGCACGGCATCCCAGTCGAACATCGAGTCGACCTTGCGCGGCACCCAGTCATCGGCGCGAAGCTGCTTCTCCTTCTGGCTAAATCGCCGGCCCACGGCCACAACCATCAGTGCGGGCGCCACGTTGAGCTTGCGTCGCATTACGGGCGAAAGCAGCCCGATTCCCAAGACGTCATAGTCGCCTTGCAGTCCCTGCAAAAAGGCACCCACGCGCTCCTTCTCCGCTGCGCGCTCTCCATCCTGTTCCATCACAGATTCCGGCATTAACACAAGCGATAGCCCATTCACGTGACGCTTTCCGAGGTCACGCCTCAGGCTCGCCAGCGTGTCCGCTCCCACATCGTCGATGTTCAACACGGATTGGCGGTGCGGGGGAACAGATTCGTTGGGCGATCGCTCCACGAGCGAGATGGCCGGATGAATCTGCGCGCGCAACTCAGCGTCGCGCGAATCCGGGTGTACCGGATCCGTCAGAACGAGGTAGGAAGGTCCGAGCAGGTTCACCAGGGCGCCGTCGTACAGCGCCGGAACGTAAAGTGGAATCTGGCCCTCACCGCCGTAAGCACGGATCAATTCCTGGATCGACACTGCAAGCGGTAACGGCACCGCGCCTGGACCACGGCGTACCGCCGGCAGAGGTGGCGAATTTTCGTACAGGAGCTGCGCCTCCCGATATGCGCCGTCACCGGCCACGCCGTGGCGCTCCATAACGCGGGCGGCCATTTGTGTCTCGATCAGCTGGGTGACCAACTCCACCTTGCGCTGGTCGAGGGAGGCGCCCCGGCCGTACATCACATCCACGAAGCGGTTCACATCGGCCACATCTGCGTGCTGGCCGGTTGTCAAACCCATGATAAAGCCGCGGACGCATGCGACCAGGTTGGAATCGTCCGCCTTGAGGACTTGCGCGTTCTGGAGCTGCTCTGACTCGATGCGGCTGCCCTCCATATCCACGACGAAACGAGATCCTTCGGGACGTTCAAATACACGGTGTCCATCCAGGTTCACGCCGACCGGCGCGGCGACGCGCATGGCGGCGGCGACGGCCATCTCGAGCGGGGACAGCTTGACGCCCCCCTCCAATCGCAAGCGCACGTCTTGGGACGAGGCGATTTCGACCAGGCGCGCTTGCGGGAACACTGCGCGGAAGTCGGCAAGCTTGGGAGTGTTGGTCGGGGAAAAGGTGCGCACCAGCACGGCCTTACCGGTTGGCGACGGCTTGAAATTCAGAGGGGTTTCCTGACACAGGTCCCATTCACGCGTACCCTGCGCAACGCCCAACAAGACGAGGAGATTTTCTTTGAAGCCTTTCTCCTTCACGAAGCGCAGCTTCACATTTTGCTTTCCGAGTTCGAACCAAGTGGGCATTTCTTCTCCTGTGCAATTGCGGACAGAGCGACAACTCTGTCGATGGCGCTACGTTATCTGGTAAGCTGAGGCGTGGTTGCGCATTCTTCTGAAATCACGAGTCCCCCAAAAAAAAACCCGCGTCGGCAAGACGCGGGTCAAAAAACCACCTGCTGGTAGTTGGAGAATCTTAGCCGGCCGAAGGCGAATGCGCACTGGCGAATGCTTCTTCGTCGGCGATGCCGCCGTCGTCGTCGCCCAGCAGCAGATCGGCGGCGGCCAGCGGGGTTTCGCCGTCGTCAGCGGCTGCGGCCGGTGCCGGAGTCGACGATGGTGCCGATGGAGCTGGCTGACGGCCGGAGGCCGACTTGACCTTCTCGTCCACCGATTTCGCCAGGGCCAGGATGAATTCGTGCTGATTGGTGAAGTCCAGGACGGTGTCGATGATGGCGCCGGTGCGTGGATTGGTCACTTCGATCTTCTCGGCGCGCGGGATCTGGACGTTCGGATCATCGCCGTACTTATTGGCCAGCTTCTGCTCGCCCTGGTAACCCACCAGACGCACTTCGTCCTTCTCGCGGACGACTTCTTCGCCCTCCTTGCCTTTGCCGGTCGAGCCTTTGGGGAACAGGTAGCTCTTCAGGGTGATCGGCTGGCTCGGGTCAGCTGCGTTGATGGCGCCCAGCACCTGCAGGGCGGAGCTGCCCATGCTGAACTTGATGACCGCGTCCTTGCCTTCCGGGCTGCGCACCGAAACGCAGATCTTGTGTTCTTTTTCACCGGGCTTCTGGTAGACGTCTTCTTCGCGGATCATCACGCGGCGCACGAACGCGGAGATCAGGTCAGGATATTCTTCCTTGTACACCTTGCGGCCGGTCGTGGTAGTGTGCTCACGGAAGCTGCCTTCGGTGTTTTGCGAGTTGTGGTCGATGGTGAACAGGCCCAGTTTGCCGTTGTAGTTCACCCAGGTGGTTGCCGAGTTATTGCCGCGAATATTACCGAACATGATGTGTCCTTTCAAAAATGGCCCGGATCGAAGAGCAGCGTCTGGGCCCACGACGATGTCTTTTTGAATATGAAATTTCTCAAACCATTTGATGTCCGCGCATCGCGTTCACCGGTGATCGAATCATAAAATTTGTTCGATGGCGCGGTTGCAAATTTGTTGTGGAAATTGACGGAATGTGCGTCGGGCTGTTTTTGACATTTGATGGCACCGACGCTGGCCAGCACCACGCCCGGGCACACACCAGCTGCTGGCCGGCCGCCGCCGGCGCCGCGCCAACGCCAACACCTGATCACCGCCAGATCCCCGATCGCCGCCGGCGCGCGCAGCGCGGCACTGGCCACGGCCATCACCAGCTGCTGCCCAACCTGCTCCACCAGCTCGGCGCCGGCCGGCGCCTCTTTCAGCTGCAGCACCAGGTCGGCGGCGGCCGGCGCGCACGCGCCGCCGGCGCGCCGCGGTACCGACGCTGGCCAGCACCACGCCCGGGCACACACCTGCTGCTGGCCGGCCGCCGCCGACGCCGGGCCCACGCCAACACCTGGTCACAGCCAGATCCGCGATCGCCACCGGCGCGCGCAGCGCGGCACTGGCCACGGCCATCACCAGCTGCTGCCCACCTGCTCCACCAGCTCGGCGCCGGCCGGCGCCTCTTTCAGCTGCAGCACCAGGTCGGCGGCGGCCGGCGCGCACCTGCTGCTGGCCGGCCGCCGCCGGCGCCGGGCACACGCCAACACCTGATCACCGCCAAGTCCCCGATCGCAGCCGGCGTGCACAGCTCGGCGCTGGCCACGGCCATCACCAGCTGCTGGCCCGCCTGCTCCAGCAGCTCGGCGCCCGGCCAGCGCCCCCTTCAGCTGCAGCACCAGGTCGACGGCCGCAGCCGTGCACGCGCCGCCGGCGCCGCGGTGCCGACGCTGGCCAGCACCACGCCCGGGCACACACCAGCTGCTGGCCCGCCTGCTCCAACAGCTCGGCCGGCGCCTCCTTCAGCTGCAGCACCAGGTCGACGGCGGCCGCCATGCCCGCGCCTCCGGCGCGCTGCGGTACCGACGCTGGCCAGCACCACGCCCGGGCACACACCAGCTGCGGGCCGGCCGCCGCCGGCGCCGCGCCAACGCCAACACCTGATCACCGCCAGATCCCCGATCGCCGCCGGCGCGCGCAGCGCGGCACTGGCCACGGCCATCACCAGCTGCTGCCCAACCTGCTCCACCAGCTCGGCGCCGGCCGGCGCCTCTTTCAGCTGCAGCACCAGGTCGGCGGCGGCCGGCGCGCACGCGCCGCCGGCGCGCCGCGGTACCGACGCTGGCCAGCACCACGCCCGGGCGCGCACCTGCTGCGGGCCGGCCGCCGCCGGCGCCGCGCCAACGCCAACACCTGGTCACAGCCAGATCCGCGATCGCCACCGGCGCATGGAGATTGCTTTTCAGTGACAAACTATAGCTATAATACGAAACTATCCTTATCCCATTAGATCACCCGACATGGCAGACTTTTCACAACTTGCGGTTCAGTGCGGAGCCTCGGTCAACCCCCAGACGCTACGAGCACTCGCGCATATCGAATCCAGCTTCAACCCATACGCAATTGCTGTGGTCAACGGTCGGCTTGACGCGCAGCCTAAGAACCTGGCCGATGCCGTCCGCGCCGTCGAACAGCTAGAGCGTGAGGGAAAGAACTACTCGGTCGGCTTTATGCAAGTGAATAAGCACAACTTCAAAAAGTACGGTTTGACTATACAGAGCGCGTTCGATGGATGTACAAACGTTCGCACGGGATCAAAGATACTAGAAGCCTGTTATGTGAATGCTTCCAAGACGGAAGGCAATAACCAAGTGGCGCTGAGAAGAGCATTTAGCTGCTATTACAGCGGAAACTTTATTCGGGGATTTCAACCGGAGAATGGCAAGTCAAGCTACGTCGACAAAGTAGTCGGCACAGCGCTTGGGCCGAATGCAGTAAAAGGGATGCCTATCTCAAAAAGGCATTCAGATCGCCCCGTATGGGCAACGCCCGACTTTCTTGCAGCGAACCAGTTTCAAAACTGATTGTTTAAGAAAAAGTCGGCTTCTTGCCGAGGAATTTGCCGGACATCCACACCGCAATTTCCAAGCGCGACCCTTGTATTTGAAACAATGGTCGCCACGGCCCCTCTGGCTTCGCGATTGCGCGCAAGTCCTCTATAACCATCGGGGATTTTTGATCTCAAGGTTCTGAAATATGCCTCAAGCAAATTCAGATGGCCGATCATATTCCGCACCTGCTTATCCCCAGATGGCGCTTCATTCCTGCAAATGAACGTCGCAACTTGCGAATACGCGTTTAATTCGTCAATAACATTTGCAATTGTGTTCTTAGGTGAATTTAACACGTAAAACTGATAAATATTACCTTTTTCTTGAGGTTGCATTTCACCTGCCACTTGAGCATTAGACAAAGCAGGCCAAGCATCCGCGCGTAGGTATGGCTCATAGTACGTGCCTCCAATGAAGAATCCAGCGTGCACCGCCGACTCGATGTGGATCAGTTCATGTACCACAGTTGCGAGCTGCTCAACCGGGCCGCGAAATCCCTGTCTTTGTGCGTATTGTGCGAACGCAGGCTGATACGCTGCGTTGCGTTGGTACAGCTTGTAGAGCTCGGGAGCCTGGTCTTTCAGCAATTGAATCGGAGAATCAGCTGCCGAGGCGGTGACCGCAAATGCCGACAACAACATGCAGAGCAGATACTTCATGGGGATTGAGATGTTTGTGTCTAACGGACCCAGTTTACCTGAGATGTTCGCCGTCTCACAAATATCGCGCCCAGGCACGCCAGTTGCTGGCCGGCCGCCGCCGGCGCCGGGCACACCCCACCCCCTGATCACCGCCAGATCCTCGATCGCCGCCGGCCAGGGCCGCACGACGCTGGTCACAGCCACCACCAGCTGCTGGCCCGCCTGCTCCAGCAGCTCGGCTCAAAAGGACCTCATGACATAAAAATTCCCGTGTTATTTCTAAACGGACAACGTATTCCGACTATTGGCGGTTTGCGGTTGCGACTTCTTTGCCCAGAATCACAAGATTATGAAAATTAGAATCCACGACCTTGCGACAGAGGGCAACGTTGATGGGTTTCGCTAAACATGACACCCAATGAAGCATTCGGGGAAGTGCTCCGACGTCACCGAAAAAAGAAAAACAAGTTCCAAGCCGAAGTTGCATTCATGGCAGGGCTGGATCGAACATATATATCACTTTTAGAACTAGGAAAGCGCTCTCCGACCCTCGACACGATCATCGCTCTGTGCGACGCGCTGGACACAAAACCTTCGGACTTGATTTTGGCAATGGAAAAACTAATAAGAACAATTGATGGCAAATCTTAGTTTGAAAGAAGGCCTGGAGCTCTATCGCTCTCGGGTCTCGATCCTTAAGAAAGGGTACTCGCAAGAACGCTTCAGGGTTGAACAACTGGCAAGAAGTCCTTTGGGCGAGAAAATCGTTCGAGAAATTACCAGCGTCGATATCGCTACTTATCGCGATGAACGGCTGACCAATATCAATCCTCGGACGAAGAAGCCTATGGCGACCTCTTCGGTTCGCCTTGAGATGTCGCTGCTCTCAAGCTTCTTCGAGATCGCCCGTATTGAGTGGGGGCTCTGCGACGATAACCCGGTCAAGAAAGTCCGAAAACCAAAACCGCCGCCAGGTAGGGATCGCCGACTGTCCCCGCGCGAAGATCGTCAAATTCTTCGTTACGCACACAATCACCCAAACCAATCGCTTTATACGATTATTGTTTTGGCGCTAGAGACGGCAATGCGACAGAGTGAAATACTTAATCTGGACTGGTCTAATGTCAATTTAAAAGTCGGCATTGCTCATTTACCAGAAACGAAGAACGGATCTAAGCGCGATGTACCGCTGTCAACTCGCGCAAGAGAAACGCTTATCAAGTACGGCATAAAATCATCGGGAAAGGTTTTCGGTTATACCTCCGACGGGTTCAAGTCCACCTGGCGGTATATGACGATCAAACTGGGAATTAAGGACCTGCATTTTCACGATTTAAGGCACGAAGCAATAACCCGGCTGTTCGAACTTGGCACGCTCGACATTATGGAAATCGCTGCGATCAGTGGTCACAAAAGTTTGGCCATGTTAAAGCGATATACGCACCTTCGAACTCAAAGACTTGTGCGAAAGCTTGAAGGCACCAAACACCGAGGCAAGCTCACCGTCCTAAATAATATGATTCCGTATCCCGCCACCTTAGACCGGTCCGATGCTGGGTATAAGGTGCGGCTTCTGGACTTCGACGAGCTCGAAGCTTTCGGCACCACAGAGGAAAGAGCGATACGGTCTGCCCAGGATACGTTGATGCGCGCGATTCTGAACGCTATGCGCGCCCAAGCGGTGATCCCTCCTCCGGACCAATATCTGGAACTCGTCGACGAAAGTCGCATCGTCATGATCGACCCGCTACAGCTCGAGCACGGCGTTTAACACAATATTTTCGATAGAGTGTTAGCCCGGCAGATACTCCGGGCCCGATTCTCCCCCGGCGACCGCTTTGAAATTTGGACACATATGCATCCGCCCAGAGCGGGATATGCAATGAATTTTGGAGGAATAGCGTTATGCGGCGACTTGCCGCCTCGTATGCTTATCCTGTGCACAGCGAGGACATAACTGTTCCGATACTGTGATCAACCAGCCCGCCTTTCTGGCGAGCGCGTGACACTCCGGCCAGCTGCGCCCGAGGACTGTAACCAACCTTGGCGCCGCCTCACCCGAGATTGTGGGACCGCCCCCGCACTTGCGGCGACCATCACAAATCAGTTCTATTGAAAATACAAGCATGGCGGTCACCTACATTCACAGTAATGGTGCGCCTGCTCTAACCAGGCATGTTGAGCAAACTCAGGAATCGTGAAGGTGGTAGCGCCTTGTCAATCCGGTGCCAGCGCCGCCGCGCTGACCGCCCTGCTGGCAGCGGCCGCCCCGGCCGATGCGCAGCCCGCCTGGGCGCACCAGGTGCCGGGCTTCCAGAGCAATGGGGCCCTCACGGTCAAGTCACTGTCTGGCGGAGCCTATGGCAGCACGGAGAACCCGACCGGGGCCGTGGCCCGGGTCAACCAATCTGCGGTCACACAGCCGCCGACGGTGATCATTCAAGCGACCTCCAGCGGCTTCTTCAATTACGGGACCGACTGCTACATCCTGTATGGACCGACAGGTGGGAATGCGATTGGCATTGGAAAATTGCCCACTCCCACGTCGTTCACTGGATTTGCTGCCCAATACATAAATGGCCAGGCGATGGTTGGCGCGATGTACCTGTTAGCACTGGCAACAGGCGGTCCGAATGGATCAACACCGACGTTCAATGGCGTAGCTTCCAGCTTCAACAGTCTATCCGCAGGCAATAATCCTATTTTCATTGCGCAATCAATGCCCATTGCTCTGGCAACCAAATGCTATCCATGATCACCTTGTCAATCCGGTGCCAGCGCCGGCGCGCTTGCCGCAGTGGCAGCCTGCGGTGCCGGCGCGAGCGGCGCCCAGCCTGCCTGGGCGCACCAGGCGCCGGGCTTCCAGAGCAACGGGGCGGTCACTGTCAAATCGCTTGCTGGCGGCGCCTACGGCGGGACGCAGAACCCGACAGGCGCCGCGGCGAGCTAACCAGTCGGCGGTCACCCAGCCGCCCACGGTAATCATTCAGGCTACAGATAATGCCGTGGCATTCGAGACGACCACCGCGCTATATTCCGGAAACTTGGAGGCAATCGCCGGGGCCGCCAATGCGAAGCCGAGTTCGGGGCGGGATGGAAAATGGTTACACTGAAAGTTCACCGCCTCAACTACGCAGCCTCTACGGCTGGATAGTTGTTCCAAGTGGCACAGCAACTCGTGTTCCGGATATACGTCAGCGTCTTTTGCTTCCGGGTCAGCACTTCAACGTCGGCTGGAAGTGGGAACGCCGCGATTTGGAGTAACGCAATGCCAACTGCTCAGCCGATCCAATGTCTTCGAGTCCATAATCTGCCTTGTCAATCCGGTGCCAGCGCGGCGGCGCTGGCTGCGCTGCTCGCTGGCCGCTCCGGCCGGCGCGCAGCCGGCCTGGGCGCACCAGGCGCCGGGCTTCCAGAGCAACGGCGCAGTCACCGTCAAATCGCTTGCTGGAGGCGCCTATGGCGGCACGCAGAACCCGACTGGCGCCGTGGCCAAGGCAAACCAGTCCGCTGTCACCCAGCCACCTACCGTCATCATCCAAGCCACATCAGCGGTGTCTCAACTACACTACGATTGCTACTTTGTCGGTCGGAAAAGACCCTGCCGTTGCCACCGGTCGCCACTCTGGGCGGGTACCCAGGAAATGATCGACAGCCCAATAGCTTCACCGGTCTGGTTGGACAACTCGGAAGCACCAGGATCATTCCGGCAGGATCTTATTTTGAATTTCTACAGGAACCTCCGGTTCCGCCAGTAATTTCACGTCCTTTCTGAATTGCGGTTCGACGCCAACGTCTTAGTGGGCTCGTACGGGTTCGGTGTGCGTGGCCAGCAGTCCTTTGCTCCAAATAGCCTTGTCAATCCGGTGCCAGCGCGGCGCGCTGGCCGGCCTACTCAGGCTGCCGCGTCGGCCGGCGCGCAGCCGGCCTGGGCACACCAGGCGCCGGGCTTCCAGAGCAACGGCGCTATCACGGTCAAATCGCTCGCCGGAGGTGCATATGGCGGCACGGAGAACCCGACCGGAGCTGTGGCCAGGGCTAACCAGTCGGCGGTGACTCAGCCGCCAACTGTGATCATCCAGGCGACCTCTGCCGCGAGCAATCAGATGATCCCTCTGCTCGGAACGACAAGCACGGCCCCTCATGCCCTTCGGGCCACGCTGTGTGGGCGGCGTCCGCACCACGTCAGGCTGTACCTTTCCTCCTTTCAACATAGCCGGTTCCGTTTCAGCTTTTCCATCATGCAGAATGCAGGGAGAGCCAGTCGGCGTTACTGAGGAACCGGCTCCCGCAAGCTATTCCCCGTGTGCGAATATGGACGGCATGCCTGAACGATGCTCCAAGTTTGTAGCGTTCCGATGCTGCCACTTTGCTCGAGTAATAGCCTTGTCAATCCGGTGCCAACGCGGTGCACTGATTGCCCAGCTGTCCGGAGCTTCGCCAGCCGGCGCGCAGCCTGCCTGGGCGCACCAGGCGCCGGGCTTCCAGAGCAACGGCGCCATGACTGTCAGGTCGCTCTCAGGGGGGAATATGGCGGCACCGAGAACCCGACTGGAGCTTTAGCCAAGGCCAACCAGTCAGCGGTAACTCAGCCACCAACGGTCATCATTCAGGCAACAGGTAACAGATCAACAAGCGTATCCAATCGTCGTAGTCGGCTCTCCCGTAATCCCTACGTGCCCTCCGGGGTACACTTCAATTTGGTGACCTCCGCACCGCAGGGCACGTAGGGATTACGGGAGAGCCGACTACGACTTGGATCGCTTGGATAGGTGTTACCGTTGCTTGATGATACCGTTGGGGCTGAGTTACCGCTGACTGGTTGGCCTTGGCTAAACTCCAGTCGGGTTCCGGTGCCGCCAGCCCCTGGAGCGACCTACTCATGGCGCCGTGCTCTGGAAGCCCGGCGCCTGGTGCGCCCAGGCAGGCTTCGCGCCGGCTGGCGAAGCTCCGGACAGAAGGGCAATCAGGGCACCGCGTTGGCACCGGATTGACAAAGCGCCAGATATTCGTGCAAGTATTGGTGCGCAGTTACACATGCTTGACCATAGAGATTGTTCCCATTGCTACATGCCATTGGTCGTAGTGCCTGTCGATTGGGCGGAACTGGTCCAACCAACGCAATCTGACGACCTGTGTCGCTGAATCCTGAATCCACGATTGCGTAATCGTTCCCGACGGCATGACATGCTCAGGCCGGTCCACGCGAATCGCCACCCGCTTCCGAATTCAGCTGGCATTTTGCATTCGCGCCCACTGCCCCGCCAAGGTTTCCGTTGTACCGGCGAGTGGTGACATACGATTGCTTGCCACCTGCTGTGGCCTGGATGATGACCGTAGGCGGCTGGGTGACCGCTGACTGGCTAGACCTCGCCACGCCCGTTGGGTTCTCGGTGCCGCCGTAGGCACCGCCGAGTGATCTCACCGTGATCGCCCCGTTGCTCTGGAAGCCCGGCGCCTGGTGCGCCCAGGCCGGCTGCGCATCGGCGGCTGCGGCCGCCAGCAGCGCAGCAATGGTGCCGGCGCTGGCACCGGATTGACAAGGAGATATCTCGAGCAGACAATGGGAATCGGCGTGAGCAGTTGGCACTGCGTTACCCAAATCCGCGTTCCCACTTCCAGCCGACGCTTGAAGTGCTGATCCGGAAGCAAAAGACGCTGACGTATATCCGGAACACGAGTTGGCTGTGCTACTGGGAGCGACTATCCAGCGTAGAGTGCTGCGTAGGTTGAGGCGGATGTTAACTTTCCAAGTGTAACCATTTTCCACCCGCCCCGAATTCTGCTTGGCATTTGGCGTTAGCCCCGATTCCCCCCAAGTTTCCGGAAATAGCGCGGTGTCGTTGAATCACGGCACTACCGGTAGCCTGAATTATTACCGTTGGAGGCTGGGTGACCGCTGACTGGTTAGACCTCGCCACGGCCCCGGTTGGGTTCTCTGTGCCGCCGTAGGCTCCGCCCATGAGTGATTTGACCGTGATCGCCCCGTTGCTCTGGAAGCCCGGCGCCTGGTGCGCCCAGGCCGGCTGCGCACCGGCTGGAGCTGCGGCCGCAAGCAGCGCGCAAGGCGCCGGCGCTGGCACCGGATTGACAAGGCTATCGGCTAATAATCCATGCAAGCCGCTAAAACATTAGCACGTTGCATGCGTTCCAATAATTCCCTGCTGTTACCGCATATGCCGAGCCGTGACGAACCGGTTCCGTCACCGGAGTAAAAACTGGCCGGCGCTTCATTCACCATGCTAAAGCGCCACCCGTTGAAAACACCAGCCTGGTTGCCGGCCTCTGCAAATCCAACCTGGTCCGAACTCGGCAACACATCGCAGCGGCTCCTGCATTGCCTCCTAGTTCCGGTGCATGTGGGCCGTCATCATCAGATAGGCGTATTTGATGCTGTAGCCTGAATGATGACGGTGGGCGGTTGGGTCACCGCCGACTGGCTCGCCTTGGCCATTGCTCCGGTCGGATTCTGCGTGCCTGCGTATGAGCCACCAGCAAGCGATTTGACCGTTACCGCGCCGTTGCTTTGGAAGCCGGCCGCTTGGTGCGCCCAGCCAGCCTGGGCGCCGTCAGCGCCGGCACCGCCAGGCTGGCCACTGCGATCGCGGCGCCGGCCGACGACCGGATTGACAAGGCGAGCAAGGGACTTGCTGCCACGAGCAGCGCGATCACGACATACATGCCTGATGGCTGAGGAGCACGCCCCAAATTCTGGGGCGTAGACGGTGCCAGCGCCGACATGGCCGGCCCTACGGCGATCGTAAAACCAGCCATAGTCCCAACGCTGCTGCGATCATCCCGTAAGGCTAAATCTTTCCCAGCGGCATTAATATATGGGCATCCCATATTCGCTGGGTACCTGACCAATGGCGAGTATCCGGTCGGGCAAGGCAGTGCTTGTTCCGACCGAAAGAGTGGATACTTCAGCGTTGCACTGCTAGTCGCCTGGATGATGACGGTAGGTGGCTGGGTCACGGCTGACTGGTTAGCCCTGGCCACAGCTCCGGTCGGGTTCTCCGTGCCGCCATATGCGCCACCAGCGAGCGATTTGACCGTGATGGCGCCGTTGCTTTGGAAGGCTGGCGCCTGGTGCGCCCAGGCCGGCTGCGCGCCAGCTGGCGCCGCTGCAGCGAGCAGCGCGGCCAGCGCCGCCGCGCTGGCACCGGTATTACTGCGAGCAAAGCGTGGCACTCCATGCATCGGAGGGGGAGCCGCTACAAACTTGGAGCATCGTTACAGGCATGCCAGTCCATTTATTCGCATACGGGGAATAGAAGCCTTGCGGAAAAGCCGGATTTCCGTCGAGTAAAAAGCCGATAGCTGTAGCTCCCCCTGCATTCTGCATGATGGAAAAGCTGAAACGCGAACCGGCTATGTTGAAAACCGGAGGAAAGGTACAGCCTGACGTGGTGCTGGACGCCGCCCACACAGCGTGGTAGCCCGAAGGGCATGAAGGGGCCGTGCTTGTCGTTCCGAGCAGAGGGACCATCTGATTGCTCGCGGCAGAGGTCGCCTGGATGATAACGGTAGGCGGCTGCGTCACCGCCGACTGGTTAGCCCTGGCCACAGCTCCGGTCGGGTTCTCCGTGCCGCCATATGCGCCACCAGCGAGCGATTTGACCGTAATGGCGCCGTTGCTTTGGAAGCCCGGCGCCTGGTGCGCCCAGGCCGGCTGCGCGCCAGCAGACGCGGCAGCCGTGAGTAGGCCGGCCAGCGCCGCCGCGCTGGCACCGGATTGACAAAGCGATCAAGGGTAACATTTAGTTGCCATTCGAATTGGCAGCGCGATCACTTGACATACATAGCCTGAGCTGGCTGAGGAGCACGTTCCCCAAATACCTGCGGGCGAGCTAGGTAGGATGGTGTTCACAGAACTTGATGAGATCGACGCCCCTGTACTGATCGTAAGTAGCGCCGTATATCCGGTCACGTGACCTGCGATCAATCCCGTAAAGTTATTTAAAGTATCTATCTTCCCAAGCCCCATTCTTTGCGCACTCTCATTCTGATAGCTCAAGCCGGTTGGTGGATAAAAAAGCCAGCAGTCATCCTTATAATTGAAAGGGAGTGCCGATCCGGTAGCCTGAATGATCACGGTGGGCGGCTGCGTCACCGCCGACTGGTTGGCGCTCGCTACAGCGCCGGTCGGGTTCTCCTTGGCCCCATAGGCACCTCCAGACAGAGACTTCACCGTGATGGCGCCGTTGCTTTGGAAGCCCTGCGCTTGGTGCGCCCAGGCCGGCTGCGCGCCGGCAGACGCGGCAGCCGTGAGTAGGCCGGCCAGCGCCGCTGCGCTGGCACCGGATTGACAAGATTGTGTTAAACGATCAAAAAATTTAGCCATTGGACGCTCCATTGAAAATTCTCCAGTAATAAGCTGCGAACGCTTTGTCGACGATATTCGTCGGGGGGTTGGGATCCGGCACTGCCAGGCCGGACTCGATCATTGTTACGTTGAGAGGCTTCTCATCGATCCAGACGACGACACGGTCGCCGTACACGTTGAGAGTCGCATCGGTTGTTCGAAGGGCTGCGAGCATGTTGGCCGTGCCCACCAGGTTCGTGACCTTGATGTCGGCCAGCTGGTAGCGCTTCATCACATAGGCACTGTCGACAGGCACGCTTGCCACAACCCGAGCGTCGTACTCGATCCCCTGGAGAAATCCGAATCCGACTTCAGGTACGGAAACGTCTGACGGATGAAACATGGCACGCGTCTCCCAGTAAAGCGCGCTCTTGAGCGCACCCGTCTTGATCTGCATATGCCGAATGCCGGACGCTCGTGCGAACTCCCCGTCTGGGAACAGTGCAAGGGCGAAAATCACGACCGCAGTAATTCCACCGCCGACAGCCAATCGGTACAGGTTTGGTGATTCGTATTTGAAGTCTTCGAAATCCATCTGCCCCTGCCTTACAGTTTGAATACCGCAGTTTTAGCACCGTGCTTGATCACGACGGTATTGCCGCTAATCGAAGCCACGACTGGCACAATCGTGCGCCCACGCATCGGATAGCTATATTCAGGCACAGCCTCGCCGACCGAATAGAACTTCCCATGAATGAACACGCCGTTGGTTCCGATACCGTCAACAAGCATGTACTGCTGCAGCAGCGCCGAATAGTCCGGCTCAGGTGGCTCGACAGGATCAGGCGCCTTCGGTGGCGGATCCTTACGGAATGCACGGTCGATATCATCACCGGCTTGGGCCACCGGACCGAGCTTTGCTGCCTTGACTTCAACGGGATAGAGGTTGTGCACGTCAAACGGAGCACTCACTTCCTGGACCGTCTTTACCCTCTCGACTGCCACGGAATTCAAGTTCTCGTTCACATAGTCGACGAGGGTCCACGTCAGCCACAAAACGACGGCCATACACGCATACGAGAACAGCGCGAAATTACGGCTCTTTAAAATGGCCTTCAAAATTAGCTCCTCAGGTAAATGCAAAAATCTGAAATGACGGCCTCTGGAACCTGCTTGTCGCCAACGATGCTGACGTTGTCGATAAAGATATCGCGGCGATGCGAGAGCTTCACATAGCCCGCCAGGAGCTGCTCGTATGTAGCCGCCTTAAGCACCATATCGCTCCCGGTACTGACGAGGCACACCTTCTTCAGCTTGAGCGGAATCGCATTGGACAGCACCTCGGTCTGGTCGGATTTAAACGCGATCGCCTCATTGTCGAGTGTCAATCCATACGCGTTGAGATCCAGCATATTCTTGATCGTCCGCATGTCGCGAGCAGAGGATGTTTGGATGAATGTCCGGTTCCACCGGTCCTGAGTGCCTGACAAAGCCAGAAAACTTTTCTTCCACCGCAGGATCGACTCCGTGACCGTGCGCTGCTGTTTCGCCTTCTCAGACAAGATCCTATATCCCTGCAGACCACTGGAACATAAGATCGCGGCCATCACCCACGCGAATAGGTACAGCAAGAATTTGGGTGAAGTTTGCTTACCCATGAATTGTTCCCTCCATCGAATAGGTGCGACGGCCGGTCGCTGCGTCTTCGGACCAGCCGTTGCGCTCCAGGCGCAGGTCCATGCCAGTATTTTTGGAAAGCTCTCTCATGAGTAAGCCGCTCTGCTCCCAGGTCCCAATCTGCATCGCCGGCACGCTCACCTTGATCCAGACATCCGGTTTGGTACCGGCCTGAACGTCAGCTTGTGGCGCGGGCACACCGACGGGCGCCGGACCGCCGGCGAGCGATGGCGCAGGAAGTTTGACCTGGATGATTTTCACGCCGTTCACCTGTGCGATACCAGCCATCAGCTGCTTCGCTTTTTCTGCAAGCACCTCTTGATGGCGAGCTTGGTCTAGGAAAAACCTGCGCTGTTGAATCGTGTCGATCAACCCGCTGTCCATTCCTCCACGCCCCTTCACGACTGGGTCCGATTGGGCCTCGATAAACGCGCTCTTGGCGGCCTCACGCTCCATCCATCCCAAGGACATTGCACCCGCATAGAACAGAACGGCAGCACCAACAATCGCCGCAGGCCAACGGAACTCCGACAGCCGGCGTTCGGTGAACACTTCCAGCGGGCGGAAGGACAGCGCGGCAAAGACCTTCTCGTCGACGTAAGTAATATTCGAATAGCGCGCGGCCGGCTTTTGCAGCGGTGCCGCCACGACCATCCGATGGTCGGGAAAATTTTCCTTCAGCGTTTCGATCAGCGTCGAGAAACCGTCTTGGAAGTGCGGCGCACGTTGAGATGGCAGCCGCTTATCTTCAAACGACGTCAATACGCCGTCTTTGAAAATAAACACCTCTACGCTGGTCTGCGAGCCATCTTCGTACCCTGAAAGAAGGACTGTGCCGCCCTTCTGCTTGAAGCCCCATTTCAGATACGCATCCACCGCAAACGCGAAGCGCATGGTCTTCGGCGAATTGACCAGGATGTCGGTGCGCACCGACACATACAACTTCTGCTGGTCCTTCTTTGCCCAAGCCTTGCGCCAGGCGCTCGTCGCCCGCGGAAGCACTTTTGTATAGTTCTCCGCCTTCAGGTCACGAATCGAAATGAAGACGGCACTGCCCACCAAAAGTGCCTTATTGCGTTTGACGCTGTCGAGCTCCCCGATTCCTGCTACAAACGACAGCTTGGAAGCAGGCTGGTCGCCCGCGACGTTGTGCGAACTCATATCTTATCCCCTCATCGCAGCCTGGAGTGCCGCACCCATTTGCATGAAATAGGCGGCAATAGGTAGCGCAACAAAAATCGACGTCACCACAAAAGTGATGACAATTGCGGCGTTGATCGCCAAATCGAATGCCACCGTGCCTTCATCAACCAAGGCGACCGACGCTGCGAGCAGCTGGTCGTCAAGCACACCGCTGGTGTCGGAGAGAATAAAGGCATTGCTGATGTAGAACGGCCAGTCCTTCCGGGGGTCGCCATCGACCTGCTTTGCAGGGTCGGTCGCTGCGGCCGAACCACGAACCTCCACTTCGCCGGCGGCAAGCAGGATTCCGGGCCGCAGAGACTCTGGCAGCATGTGGCTCGTCATCTCCAGTCCGCGCGAGCGCGAGATCGCTCCGGTACTATCGACCAAGGCCATGTAGCGCGCCCAAATCGCCCAGTAGAAGAATGCCAGCGCTGGACCAAGCACTGGGATCGACAAAGACCAATCCTCTACACGCTCGCGATTCTCGTAAACCGACAACCAGGCCGCCGCCGCAACAATCGATGCCCCTAACGCGATGAGGATCACAACCCAGTTGTCAAACCAAGTTTTGGACATCCATTGAGACACCTTAAATACCAGGCCCTGGTCCTTTGCTTCCAGCGCCTGGAACAGGGTTGGAATGACGAACACCATATAAAAGATGAACACAACCAGTGCGAGCGCCGAGATACCAAGCGGGTAGGCCAGGCCCCACATCTTCTTCTGGAGGCCGCGCTGCAATATGATCGCGTCCTTGATCTTCGCGCATGCCTGGGGCAAGGTGCCGCTTTGCTCGCCGGCGACGATCGCGTTGACGAACACCAGCGGCCACTCGCCTTCCAGGTAGGTGCTCAGGCGACGACCGGCCTGGGCGCCGTCTGCGGCCGCCTGCCAAAATTCGTCGTAGGATGGCTGCAGGCGTGCCATGCGGCGCAGCGCGTCAGCCTGCGGCATACCGGCTGTCAGCTGCGTATCGAGCGCGGCCGCCGCCGCTTGGATTTCCTTGAGACTCATCATGACAGCAGACACTCCTCCAACTCGATTTCGTGGGCCAAAACCAGCTGCAAGGCATTTTGGAAGAACGTAGCGGGCCTAGCTTCAGCGATGATGTCGCGGTGGTTGACGCCGTTCACGATCACTTCACCCGACAGCATGGCCATCATGGAAGCCTTGACTTTTGCAGTCACTGGCAAGATCTCGTTCACCGGCCGGATACCGACGTATCCTCCCCTGCATTTGCGCCGAGGATTGTCCGAATCTACGAAGTCGCACCCTTCGCGATTGGCGTGGGCAACCTTCGCAGGCAGCTCCGCCTTCAAGTCCATCATGAAGAGGTGGTCCTGGAATGCCTCTATTTCGCTTCCGGTGGGCTCCTCGATCTTGCGGCAGTGAGGGCAAACTTCTTTTACCATCTCCTGCGCGACGATCAGCGTAAGCGCCTCGATCAGCTGATATCGCTTGTCGGCGGTAACGAACTTGGAAATCGCGTCATACCCGAGCACCGCATTGTTCGCGTGTAGTGTGGAAAACACCAGGTGGCCACTGATCGCGGCGGTAACGCACACCTCGGCCGTCTCCGGCCCAAGGATCTCGCCGATCCAAATGAAGTCCGGGTCGTGCCTTTTGAACGCTTCCAGATAAACGTTCTGCGCGTTCTTGATATACAGCGGCACGTTCACCTGCCTGATGCCAGGCAAGAATCGTTCGACCGGTCTCTCGAGCGACAGACGCTTGAGACGGTCCCCAAATTGCTTTCGGTTCTCGCCGATGGCGCCGGCAGTAGTTGTACTTTTGCCGGTATTGGTGCCGCCGACCACCAGGACGAAACCCTTCGGCCGCGTGGCAGCAAGCCGGATTGCCCGGGCCGCTGTCGCCTCAATACGCAAACGCTCCAGGTCAATGTCTGCCTCGGTGCGGCTGAACAAGCGAATACTCACCGACATCAGGTTCTCGCCAAAGTGGCCGAGGGGAATGAACGACAAACGCATGTATGCGTCGCCTGCCGAAGACCGGTACGCGATGTGACCATCACGTGGATCCTTGACCATCTCCCCTTTGGGGTTGGCGCCGGACTTCGCCAGCAGCATGTTGATAATTTCTTCGGACTCCGCGGACGTCAGGCGCGGCTCTACAGGCATGGGCACCATGTCCTTGAGCTGGCGCATTGTGATCCGCGCCCCACCACCACGCACATCCTCGATGCTGATGTCCGTCACGTTGTTAAGCAGGCAGTAGTCGAACACGTTGACGATCTTCTTTTCAGACTTGTCCTCGGCGTTCGCGCCGAACCAGATCGATTCCTTGCTCCCATAATCATCCTGGGCATCCATCTGCTTCGCGGACCCCAGCGTGGTCATTACTTCATCGCGCTTGCCAACCGCGACCAGGACGTCGTCCACTTTCAAACGCTGGCGGATCACATCGTTCAGGCGGGCTTCAAAGCCCTCCTGCGAATAGAGCTTCATTTCCTTTTGCGCCGCGAAGACAACTACGGGAACGCTGTCCTCAATGAGCATGACAACGGCCCGCAATGACTCGCATCGCGATTGGATGGCAGGATCGTGCATGACGCCATGGACGCTCAAGGTCTTGAGCGAATCATAGTGGGGATATCCGTTTTTGAGTGCCATGATCTTATCGATCAATGGGCGTATATCTGGATCGAATTGAGCGATCCATTCCAGCGCGAGTACTTCGCTATTCTGCGGACGCTGGCTCAGATAGTACTCGACCTTCTCCTCGGTCATGATATTGAGTTCAGACAGCGCGGCGCCGACCGGCATATCGGCCAGTCGCAGCGACAATGCAGCCAGCTCGCGCACTTCTTTGGTCGGCAGCTTCCATCCCCAAGCCGTGCACCGGCGTTGGACTTCGAGCTCCAGGCCCTCTTTGACAAGATCATTCATGACGTCTGATTTCCTTTAATGCACGTCGTATTCACCGACAATGTTCACTGCATTTCCGCTGCCGTCTTTGAGCGGCGTTTCGCTCGTGAGGCCAACATGTGTGTTTGAGAAATAGGCATAGCCAACCTGGCCTCCCCACTTGTCAAACATATCCCCGCAATCGATGGGGATACCCTGCCACGAATAGGTTCCGGTGCAGTTCGTCGCAGTCCCTGCGTAATTAGCGAGCGCTGCCAGCGAGTACGTGTTCGTCTGTGTCAGCGGAGCGTTCGATCCGTCAAGATTCGGGAAATTTCCTTTGCCGTTGAAGTACGACGCCAGCTTCTGCTGCGTCCTGTTCAATCGCAGCCGTTGCTCATTGACAGCGTCGTTCATATCCTGGCGGGTCTCCCAGCGATACCACAAACTGGAATTGACAGGGCACCAGCTGTTCGCCGTCGCAAAGCTCCCAGTGCCGCAGGTGTTCGTCGCCAGGAACGTCGCCTGAGACATGCCCGCCGTGGGATCCATCGAATAGAGGACCACGCGCTGGTATGACCAAACGGAGTCGACCAGCGTGCCGGTGACCGCGTAGCCCTGCCAGTTGTTCATGAACGAGATTACGTGCGAGTAGCCCGGCGTCGCCGCAAGTGCAGCCAGACTCGCTGGAAACTGACCTTTTTCCTCGTAATACTGCTGAATCGATTGCGCAAGCGCCTCCAACTGCACGTGCTGCCCCGACGCCTTATACGATCGCATGATGGCGAAGTCCTGCCTCGCCAGGTCAGCATAGACACTGGCGATCCAGAGCATTAGGGCGGCAGCAAGTGCAGGGTACATGCTTACAGCGGATGGAAGATGGTGACGGTACGATTGCCCGATGCATCAACGACCGTATATTGGACGTTCGGGTCAGCAGCGTCGCTCGCGGCCAGAGTCTTCACACCGGAGCCATACTTGGAGACGAGCTGACTCGTGATCGTGTCTGGGAAAGTGAAGACGAACGTATGGCCGCCACCCGGACCGCCAGCTCCGCCACCGAAGGTGAACGGATAGCCAGAAATGGAGAACGTACCGCCGGAGCTCTGAACCGCGCTGCTCAACGGAGTCACGCCCGCCGTATCCATGACGTTGGAATAAGCTGCGGCCAGGTTGCCGGAGCCGCCAACCAGCACGTCCAGCAGGGTCTTGCCGGCAGCCGGCAAAGGGTTCGCTGCAACGGTGGCGGGGACGCCTGCGGTCTGCGCCAGAATTACGGTGTTCTGCGACAGCTTTTTGGTGGTCTCGTAAATTGCTTCTCCCTTTGCGCCGCCAAAAATGCCGATGCCGAACTGCTTGGCACCGATGACGCCCAGAATGCCGATGATGACGATCACGAACACCAGCTCGAGCATCGTAAAGCCGCCTTGCCGACGCTTGAATTTAGTATGGTTGATCACGAATTTTCTCCTTGAAGTTGAATAAAAAAGATCTGTTTTAGAAGGTCAGCACCAGGTTGTTGCCGGTCACAACAGCGTCAGGTGCTAACCCTTTGGAGACACTGCTATGAATTCTTAATGCCGCGTAATGGGGCGAGGCATTTGCTGCTTTCGTTCCTGTGGCGTCGTAGTCCCTGCAATACTGGATAGCGCCACCCCAGATCGTTGTTCCGAACTCCGACGCAGACAGGCCGAGGTACGGCAGAATCACTGTGTCGTTGGTCAGGTCGTACCAGCCGTCCAGGCATCCTTGGTTGGTCGCAGGGTTGGCCCCGCCCATCGTTCCAGGGTTAGGGAGGAACCAGTTCGTGCCATCCGACGCCGCCGCACTACGCTGTTTCTCGCGCACGTAGCCCGTCAGCGTTTCACGCAGACGGTTTAGACGGGACGCGGTCGTTCTCAGCATTTGCTGCTGGAGGTTAAGCGTCGAGAACTTCTTCGCGGCACTGTCTTTTCCGGCAGTCGTCCACGTGACGATATTCGCCGCCGTGAGTGCTGGACTGGCGCCAGGAATGCCGGTGGCCGGATTCGGATTGCACGTCGCATCCGCCTTTGCGCAGCCGGTGGTGTACACGACGCCGTACTGGTAAGTCAGCGTAACCAGCGGCCCGGCCGTGAATTCAAGTGGGTACGTCTGAGTCAGGCCTGAGACCATCTGATACACCCGGATGCGGTGCGATGCGTAGTTATCGTCGAGGAGCTGGTTGGGGTCGATGCTCGTATCGTTCAGAAGCCCTTTCAGATACAGCCCAGTAGCCGACACGTCAGCAGGATTGTAGATCCCGCTGACGGTCCCCGCGCCGGTGTAAGGCGCAGGCATCTGTCCGAGCGGGCTGTAGGGGTTACCATGCGCGAAATTCAACAACGCGTCAGACAGGGCACTGTTCGCGGCCTTTTGCACTTCCGTGTATGTCCCCTTCTTGGCTGTGATCGCCGAGCTCAGTACTGGCGCGGTCACGATGCCGACAATACCGATGACGAGCACGGTAGCTACCAGCTCGAGAAGTGTAAAGCCTGATTGGTGACGATTGATCATGACGTGGACCCTGGCTATCAGTTTTGGCGCTGGACGCTAACGCGCAGCGCGAAATAGTAGGTGCCGACACGCTTGACGTTCGACTTCTGCCCAAAGATTGGCGACAGCACGCCGTCCTTCAGGCCCGGCACACCGCCATCGGTGCTGTCGGTTTCATCGTCGGTCTGGCCTCCTACTACGATCAGATCGCCGTCGGCCAGCAGGGCCTCGCCCTGATAAAGCAACCGCGTCACGATCGGGATCGGCTGGGTAACTGGAACCACGTTCGCGCCGCTGTTGAGGGACTGCTGAACGTTCTGTGTGCCGGACTGGATAGTCTGGTTCAGGGTGATCTGGGCCCGGATCAAGTTCGTCGACACATCCAGGCGCGGGTAGATGCGCAGCGAGGTGCCGAAGTCCACCGGCGTGAGCGTGTTCTGCGTGCCGACCGTGGCCTGGCCGACGCCGCCCGACGCGGTATTCTGCGACACCGAGTTGAAGTAGCGAGTAACCGTCTTGGAAAACTCGCCTGGAACGCCAGAGGGTACGGCCACCAAGGGCTTTTGCACGATCTTGACCGTACCGATATTTCGCAGGTAGTTGTTGAAGATTTGCAGACCATCGAGCGGGCTCGCGATCCCCAGTAGCGTGTTCGCAACCGGTGCATTATTGGAGGAGATGCTTGGGATCAGGCTGTTGCCAGAGAAGTTCACCGTAACGCCACCCAGGGCATTGTTCGAGTACGCAAGGCCGTAGCGGGCCTTCGCGAATCGAGCAAAGCTGCTAATGTCAAGGCCCTCACTAGCGTTGTCCTCGGTTGTAACCATCACGATTTCACCGCTGAAGCTGATCAAGCTGTTGTACATGTCCCGCACGCGCGACAGGTACTTATCCAGATCGTGCAGGACCCAGCTCGGCGCCTGAACGGTGATTGCGCCGGTTTCCGGATTGAGCGCGAAGGTGCCAACCTTCTTGCGAGCGAACATATCGGTGGCACCACCGTTCTGAGAGCCGGATCCATTCAGCGGCATCATCGGATTTTGACCGCCCATCGACATGTTGGGCACGCCGATCGGCGCGATCGCCGGGACAACTTGTCCCTGGGGCGGATTCGAGGAATCTTGCACGGGAGCCTGGCTTGGCAGCAGCACTTCCAGACGACTGGTGAGTTCCGCGCGCAGGCTGCCCCAGAAATCATCCGTGCTGCTGATACTCGTTCCCGATGGCGCGCTGGCGGTGCTCTGCGCGACATTCGTTCCCTGGTTCTGGCCGTTTTGCTGTTGGCCGCCGGACGACTGCGATTGGCCTCCCTGTTGCGCGCCGCCGCCTTGGGCAGATTGCTGCTGGTTTGGACCGGTCTGACCTTGATTGTTGCCAGAAGCCGCGATACCAACAGCGCCGCTCGACGCGCTGTTGGAGCCAAATGAGGTGCGACGATTGCCCACGTTCAGGTACCACGTGCGCGAGGCCATCGGGCGGATAACGATCGTTTGGGACTTTTCGTCCAGGTCGTAGTCCAAACCCATAGGGCCAAGGACGATGCGCAGTCCTGCCTCGACGCCGGTTTCGTCAAACCCCAAGCCCGAATAGGTGTACTGGTCCAGCGGCAGTTGTGCCGAGGTGACATAGATGCCCTGGTCAAAGCACATTTTCACGATTTCCTGCAGCGACAGTGGGCGCTTCTTGTCGTTTCGCAGTTTCAGGCGCTTCTTTGCCAGCCAGTTGTCTTCTACTTCCGGGGCCACTTCGACCACGGGCAATACAACGTTATCGCTGAAACGCACTGTGTTGACAGCCTCGCGCGCAGCGGGAACGGGCGCGCTCAAGTGGCTACGTGCGACATCATGCGCATCTTGGGCATCGGCCTGGCTCAGCTTAGTTTGCGAAGCGCAGCCGGTCAGCAACAATGCCGCTGCGGCGATAGGGGTGATCTTGAACATTATTTTTTCCCTCGATTGACATAGACCAGCTTGTTGCGCGTCACCTGAACGTCGAGATGAAGCTCCTCTGGGATGGCGGCGAACAGAGCAGCAACAGCGCTCTTGAAATCGCCCTCGAAAACATTGGAGCCGCGCAGAATAAAGCCTTTATCAACCGATTTGCTCCACTCCAGGCGGTAGCCTGCGCGCTCGCACCACTCGTCGAGTTTGGTCCGCAGGCTATCGCCTGCATTCACGGTCCAGATTTCTGTCTGCTGGACCGGCATCTTCGCTACGGCAGCAGCCAGTTTCGTGTCGGCCTTTCCGCCAGCGCCGCTCTGTTGCCCTGCGATCAGCTGAGTCTTGGCGTCGCCCTCTGCCGACAGGCGCACCACCTTCTCGTTCCGAAGGTTCTCGACTTTCACATGTGCGGCCGCAGCAGTGCGAGCGACCAAGGCCTCCCAGGTGCCCTTGCCGTTCAGGTCAATTTTCCTTTGCGGGATTTCTGCGTTCATGTATTCAATGGCATATCCCTGCGGAACGATTTCACTCAACAGGTCTGCCACGCTGATGGCCTTGTAGGCGACGCTGATTTCGCCGCCAGCTGCCGGCGCGCGATTGTCGACAAACGCGGCGTTGGCAGCTGCTGCCAGTAGCACCAAGGTTGCGGCGATGATCAATTTCACTTTTTTCATGTCTTAGTCCTTAAAATTTTCCTGTTCTTATGTATCGCCAATACCGTGGTGTCCTTGCCAAAATCACGCCGCGCCGAATCGCAAATCGAAGACGTCGCCAGAGCCACTGAATGGACCGGCCACGGATTGACATGTACAGACTTGCACCCGCATATCCAATCAAGAACAGGATGGTAGTGATGTGAAAGACCACTGCCGATACAATCAGCGGAAAGATCACGGAGCCGTCGACCTTGCCAACCTTCGTGCGGTGTCCCGCGTTGCGCCAGTCCATTTACGAAGTCACCTTTGCAAAAAATTCGTAGGCTTCGTCACGACCCATCTGGGTGATTTCCCTGAATTGCTTCAGGCTCATCTCTCCCTTGGAGATGTACGGGATGCACTGGCTGGCGAAATCCTGGCCGTGCTTCGCGGTGTACTCCCGGACAAACCGGGCCCAACGCGGGTATGGCCACTCTTCGCTCTGGAGCGCATCCTTGATCCTGCTGTCGAAAGCAATCCAGGCCGTCAGCGGCACGACGAAGCCGCTGTCCAGCGCGACGATCTTTCGCGAGCAAATGAGGCGCAGCGCGCCGAGCATCTTGGCTGCCGCTGCTGACCGTTCGTCAGATGGGAACATCTCAACGAGACGAAACATCGTCTCTTGAGGCGTATCCGCGTGAATAGTCGCGTACACGGCGTGGCCCGTGGTTGCCATCTCAACGGTTCGGTCGGCGGTCTCCTTGTCGCGCACCTCCCCCATCAGGAGGATGTCCGGCTTGCTTCGCATAGCGGCAGGAGCAGCACGCTCCCAGCTCTTCAGATGCCGTCCGATGCTGGCCTGTGCCACCAGAGGGCCACTACCAAGTCCTGCCTTGTCATAGGTGATCTCGGTAGGCTCCTCGAACGTCTGGATGCTTGGAGCAGGAGACTCCTTGGTCCGCTCGTGCAAGGCACTGGCTATCAGCGTTGTTTTGCCCGAGCCTGTGGCGCCGCTGACCAAAACCAAACCGCGGTCGATCAGGATGTCCTCCTGCACTCCCTGCGGCAGACTTTGCTTGGCAAGTTCAGGTAGACCCGACGGGATAGTACGCAAGGTGATCGAGACGCCGTCCTTCACGCCGCCTACGCGAGCCGCGATGGCATGCAGACGCAACCGCACCAACTCCCGGTCGCCACCAGGGCGATAGAACTCCGGATCTTCATCGACCTCGCCGCCGGAACCGATCTTGGTAATTGAATCTGGTCCGGCCAGAATTCTCAGTATCTTCTTCGCCTCACCGTCATCCAGCACACGCGTGGTCAACGAGTACCAGCTGCGGCGCCAGTACACCGTAATGTAGTCGTTGCTCTGCACTTTGATGTCCGAGCACCCTTGGTCCAGCGCGCATACGATCATGCGATACGCTTCTGACTGATCAAACCCAACGGGCAAACCGAAACTGTCCGGTTTAGCTGCAATCAAGGCGTCTCTCATTTGGTGGCCTTCCACTGATCGGCGTCGCCGTTGAAGGTGGGCTGCACGGTAATCCGGAAGACGGAATCGCCCACGATGATGGTGTTCGGATCCGGGCGATAGACCGTCTCGGTCGCCGCGGCGAATTTGGGAGCGGTAACCAGGCCGCGCGAATACAGCGCGTAAAACAAGCGCATGCCATTGAAGTCACGTTCCAAGCGGGCCAGATTTACGGCGAAAGTGCGGCGAGATTGCTTTCGTCCTTCCGCGTGCGCTGCGCGCACGACCGCTTCCCAGTACTGTCGCTCAACATCGGTTTTGGGGAGGACTTTGCTCTCGTCGTCACTGATCGCCTGATCGTCGCTATCGGTTAATCCCAGGTACAGGTAGTTCCTCCAGCTGCTTTGAAGGAAGGCCGCCGGTGCAATGATTCGGTACACCTTGCCCTTGACCTTCATCGAATAGTCCGTGATCGATATGACATCCTTGGCCTCCTCGATCACTGGCGGCAATGCGCCATTCGAAAAGGTCAAGGAACCGAAGTTGAACTTGGAATCCAGATCGGTCTTCTCCGACTCGATCTCGGTAACTATGCGACGGCTTTCGTCCACCAGGCCTGCGCGAGTGCCAAGCCCGGTTGCCAGCTGCTTGAGCGTTTGCGCGCGAACCTCAGAAATTCCGGCTGGAATGCCCGACGGGCGCGACGGCGCCTTGAGAAGCTTCTCAAGATTCTGGTTTTCAGTGGACGAGCTTGCCGGCAATGCACTTGACGCACAGAGCGCACACGCCAGAAACAGCACCAGTTGTTGACGGTGATTCTGCATCATCAGTAGAGTTTTGAGCGAAGTTCGATGGACGACTCATTGAGGACCACATCCGCGCGCCCGCCACACTGTTCGCCGATAGCCTCAAGGGCCTGAGCCAATGTGACGTTTCTCAGCTTGATGAAAACCGGAAGCGGCAAACGGGGCTGTGGCCCCGTGTTTTTGAAAGTTAGCTTTTGCGCAGTCGCGATGCGCTTCAGGATTTCAGCCGCATCACCTTCCCAGATCACTGTCATGGTGTCGCCGGCCAAACTCGCGGGGACAGTCGCATCGATCATGGCCTCCTTGCTTTCGTCCGCTCGCTTAATTGCGGCCTGAATCGAGAGCCGCACACCAGGGGAGTCGTCGACAGGCTTTTCCATTGGATGTTCCGCGGCGCAGCCCACCAGGACTGCCCCGATGGCAACGGCAAACATCACTCGAATTCGAAGTGCGTTTGGGCTTGGCATTTGTTTCGTCCTATAGCTATAAAATGAATCTAGGGCGTAATGTACATTGTCGCGCGTGCCAATGCAAGTTATGTGTGGTTTCTCGATTAGGTGACCAGTAGGACCCGCTTGGCATGCTTGCAAATGTTTCCAGCGAATGCTGGCTTCGAAGCAGGTTTCCAATTTCTAAATTATGGCTATGGGACAGAACATCGAGGGCGGCATCAGCGCGCGACCACCTGCTGCGGCGCCTCCTCCAGCTGCAGCACCAGGTCGACCGCGGCCGCCGCGCACGCGCCGCCGGCGCGCCGCGGTGCCGGCGCTGGCCGGAACCTCACCCAGGCACGCTCCAGCTGCGGGCTGGCCGCCGCCGGCGCCGGGCCAACGCCAACACCTGATCACCGCCAGATCCCCGATCGCCGCCGGCGCGCGCGGCGCGGCGCTGGCCACGGCCATCACCAGCTGCTGGCCCGCCCGCTCCGCCGGCTCGGCGCCTGGCCGGCGCCTCCTTCGGCTGCAGCACCAAGTCGCCGACGGCCGCCATGCACGCGCCGCCGACACACGCAGAGCGGCGCTGGCTCCGGACATAACGCTTCCAAGAAGTTGAGGCTTCGGTTTTGTTTTTGAAGGTGGTCATTAAATGAAAAGCAACAACAACATCAGGCAGGCGTTAGCCTGGCTGTTGTTGTTTACTTTAAAAAAACAACACCTTTAAAAAGCTTTGGGTTCCAGATCTCCTTTACCTACGGGCGCTATTCAAAGTATTGCCATAGTATTCGGGGTGAATTGCCATAGTATTCGGGGGACCATTGCCATAGTTTTCGGTGCATTGCCATAGTCTTCGGGGTCTATTGCCATAGTTCTCGGTGGCACTTTTTGGGGGTTTTCACCAATTGCCATAGTTTTCGGGGGATTGCCATAGTCTTCGGGGGCGGGCTGTGGATATGTTGCCCAGCTATATCGACTCGGATTTGGCACACGACTTCTCACTGCGCAGCAGCAAGATGAATTGCCTATCGGCCATGATTGCGTACTTTCTAATTATTTATCATTGTAATTATGTAAATGTGGGGAAATTGATTGCCATAGTTTTCGGGGCGTGGTTGCAAATTGTTCTCCAGCAAGGCTCGCAATGCCATAGCTTTCGGCCGCATTGCCATAGTTTTCGGGGCGTGGTTGCAAACAACTTGTTCTGTGCATGCGTGAAATGTCATAGTACGATTGGCAGACTATGGCAGTAATTGCTACGATCCAACATCACCTAAACTTCACTCATGGCTATGTCTGAACAAGCACCCGCTACGCAAGATTCGAGTCGTACGCCCTCTGCACCTGCCACTGATCTGGCCGCACCGGCAAAGCAAGAAGTGCGAAAGCACGTTGCAGCTATCCATACTTCGGGGGAGTTGGGACTGGTCGAGCGAAAGCTTGTCAACGTGCTCTTGCTCAATGCGTACGACAACCTGGCGACCACTCGGCAGCATCGGATCAAAGTAAAATTGCTCATGGCGATGCTGGGATGGACCAAGAGCGAGGACACTGTGCACTTGCAAAAGGCGCTTCTCGGCATCGTGACCACTCCAGTCGAATTTAACCTGATGGAAGAAAACCCGGACTCAGTTAAATTGAAGAGATGGACGGCCACGTCGTTGTTGGCGCAGGCAGACTTGGAAGATGGCTACTGCGTGTACGAGTACTCGACCAAGCTCGCCGCAGAACTTGCTGATCCTGACGTGTACGCGATCATCAATGTTGGTATTCAACGCCAGTTCAGCTCAGGATATGCGCTGACGCTGTACGAAAATTGCGTTCGCTACAGGCGCACGGGTTCCACCGGCATAATGGCGCTGGAGAAATTCCGAAAACTGATGGGCGCGACAGCCTCGACCTACGATGACACACGACGCCTGATGGAACTCGTCGTCAAAAAGGCGAAGAATGAAGTCAACAAGGTTTCGGACATCGAGATTACAGAAACGTACGAGCGTATTGGTCGCAAAATCGTGGGGATCAAGTTTTCAGTCGAAGACAAGGCTCAGTCGACCATATTCAAGGAAAGCCAGCAGCGTATCGACGATGCTCGTGCGAGTGAAACATTCAAGCGCCTGGTCAAACATGGTGTCGGTGAAAAATTGGCAGTCAGCTGGGTCATGACGGACGAGCACCGGGCCAAGGCCGCCTTGGATATCACCGAGCAAAAGGCCAGGAACAACCTCATCAAAACAACCACCGCCGGCTACGTCCGGCGGCTCATCGAGAATTCTGACATCGATCTCTCCCCGAGCACGTTTGAGCAAGAGCTGGAGGATGCGCGGAAGCGGGACGCGGAGGAAAAAGCACGCAAGGCCGCCGTCCAAGCAGTTGATGCCAAGGCCGTCGCGGATCGGACAGAGAAGGTTACCGCACTGATGCGCCAGCTGTCCGAGCAAGAACTGAAGACCTACACGCAAATCTACATGGCCGGCGCGGGTTCCGCCGACTGCAATAGCTACCGGCCGGAGGCGAATACTTTCAGCAACGTGACCGAGCGTATTAAGTTCCGCGGCTGGTTACGTGATCAAGTGGTCCAAAAGCACAATATCTGACCCAATCGCTGGTTTTGCTCCACATTTGTGGGGCACTACTGTAGCGTTTACCGTTAACTCCTTTGGGTATTTCATACCGAATCGTTGCTTTTCTTCCGAATCGGTTGTATTCTCCGTGAAATTATTGTTTACATTGCCATCTTTTCATAGGGACTGATGGTGGCTAAACCTAGCCTGGAGCGGAATATGGACCTGGGATTCGACCCCAAACCTCAATGTGTGACTGCAGACGATCTGGTTGCTCTATCCGAACGATCAGGGCGGATGTTGCAGAAGATTCGCGATTCGATGTTGCAGCCGCACCCACGCAAGGAAGCTCCAATCTTTCCGAGCAATAAGCTCCAGGCACTCTGCGGCATCGACAAGACCAAAATGAACTACAACCTTAAATCCGGCCGTCTTCCACAAGGACAGCAGGATGCGCCTGGCCGCATGAGGAAGTTCACCCTGGCCGAAACGATCGAATGGACGAAGGCAATGCTCAAACCACCCGCTCGCCCGGAAGGCCAGCGGGGCAAGATTATCACCGTAGGGAACTTCAAAGGTGGCGTCACAAAGACAACCACCTCTACGATCTTGGCCCAGGGCCTTACGCTTCGCCGCGGTCGGAAGGTCCTGTTGGTGGATCTTGATCCGCAGGGCTCGACCACCACGCTCTTCGGCATCAATCCCCATGCGGAGGTCGATGCCGAAGCAACCGTATTGCCTGTCATTGAGGGCACCCAGCCGGATCTGCTCTACGCGCCTCAAAAAACGTATTGGGACAACCTGGATCTGATTCCGTCCTCTACTGATCTCTTTAACGCGGAGTTCCTGCTGCCTGCGAAAGTGCACACGAACGACGCGAATTTCGAATTTTGGTCTGTTCTCGAGAAAGCATTGGACCCCCTCCGTGACGAGTATGACTACATTATTCTCGACACGGCGCCAACGCTATCCTACCTGACGATCAACGCGCTGTTCGCAGCCGACTCGATCATTGTGCCGGTAGTGCCTGATACCTTGTCATTCGCCTCAATGGCGCAGTTCTGGTCCCTATTTTCGGATCTCGTACAGGGGATGCGACGCTTTAACGGCGATGCCAAGGTTGGAAAGACGTTCGACTACGTCGACGTGCTGATCACTAGGATTCCGAATAAGCCGGCGGCGATGATCGTCCGTGATTGGATCATCAAGACCTACGGTGACCGCGTGCTCCCCGTGTCGATTCCCGAAACCGATCTGATTCGCACGACCAGCAATGAATTCAAGACGATCTACGATATGCCCAATTATGAAGGCAGCGCCGATGCATATCGTCGTATCTGCGATCCCTACGATCAGTTCGTCGATCACATCGACCAGAAAACCTGCCAGATCTGGGGCGCTACTTAAAGAACTCATACTATGTCAAACCCAAAATCTTCTATCGCCAATCGGCAGGCCCAGTTCGCCGCCAGCATCAACCTGGACGACGACGATGCCCCTGCCTCGCAACCGTCCGCAATTCGCGAACCAAGGACCGCACCTGGTCAATTGATGAGTTTGCAGGCACAGTTGCGTGAAGCTCATACGCTTATCGCGCAATTGCGCCAAGGCGCCAGCGCCGGCCAGGTAGTGGACTTGCCACTTTCCGATATTTACAAGGTTCCTGGACGCCAGCGTGTGCTCAGCCCACAAGAGCGCGCTGAACTGAAGGCGAACCTGGCCAATAATCCCCTTGGGAATCCGATCGTTGTGTTGCCTCGCAACGAGCGGGGTCATGAACTGTTTGCCGGTCATAACCGTCTGGACCTGTACGGCGAGCTTGGTCGGCTGACTATCCCAGCGATTATCCGAGATTTCGATGCCGAAAAGGCCAACGTCTTGGCGTTTTACGTCAACCTGTTAGCGCCGGATCTCCCCGACTACGCCAAGTACGTTGGGCTGAAAAGTCGCCAGGAAGAGACTGGTTTTAACCAGGCGCAGCTCTCGGAGGAGTCTGGCCTGGTACCTCAGTCTGTATCGCTGTTATTCAATTTCGAACGGCTGCCAGCAGCGGCTCGGGAAATCCTGGATGTTTCTCCGCATATTCTCGGCGCCACCGCAGCCAAGAAACTCGCCGACGCCGCCGATAAGGGAAAGGCTGATCGAGTTGTAGAAGCGCTGGGATTACTCGCGGCATCAACAAAAGAAAATCGCTTCACCGAGGAGAACGCGGTGCAGTATGCCAACGGCTCCCTAAAGCCCGCCAAGCAAGCTGCAAAGGCCAATGGGTCTACTGTTCGCCAGGGAGCAAAGAACTTCTGCAAGATTACTCCCAGGGCCAACCAGGTGACGTTTAAATTTGCCGACGAGGAAACGTCCCTCGTATGGGCTAAGAAATTTGAGGAATTCTTGCGTGCCGAGTTGAAAAAATCGGATGACTAACGCCAAATGAACAATTGGAGAAAACCAATGTAGAACATCGCGCTTAATGCGAGTCCCACATAGACAAAAGCCCGGGTCTGCAAACCCAGGCTTTTGAATGTAAGGAAGACCGTATCGAAGGCCTTCACGGCTACACACCGACGTCAATCGGAAGTGCAGGACACCACATAGAGCCTGCAGTGTAGCATTACCTCGATGCGTGTCAAGCCTTGGGGACTCTTTTTCCCTACGAAAAGGAGTTTTTATGACACGGTCTCTCTATAGTGCCGGGCAGGCGGTCGCCTGTGCTCGATTTTTACCTGCGCCTCTAATCGAGGCCCGGGCGTCTGTTTTTGATCCGCTTAACTGCCAGGATTTAAATCTCACTGCGCGTCGTGCCTTGTTTGGCATTCTCACGTTCCTCAATCTCGCGAATAAAACCAAGGCTATATTTCCGCGCCGCGATACCTTGCGCGCCGAGTCACTCATACAGTCCGATGCCACGCTTTACCGCGGCTTGGCCGTGCTCGAGGCTAAAGGGTATATCTCGCGAGCTCAGAAGCGCAACAACCGCAACGGCAAGTTTTATCTTTCGCCGATCGCGTTGACCGATAAAGCATTGGCGTTACTCGGCCTCGGCAAAGTTATTCACAAGAAACCGTCTCTCGTCCTGAGAGACGGCCATATAAAGAAGGAACTTACCAAAGATAATCAATCTTTAAAGAAAACAACCAGCGAGCAGGATTCTGCGAAAAATACCGAAATCGACGGAAAGACAAGGCTACCCAACGAACTGGTGCCGTTATTGAATCTCGACGTTTCAAAAAGCGCTATTTGCTGGCTCATGAACCAATGCAAAAAGCACGGGAAGCGCCTTGGTGACGTTTATCGCGTTGTTGAATCCAATGTAAAACCATTGCGAGGAAAAGCTGTTGTAGCCTACCTGATGGCGCTGATCAAGAAAGATATCGACTTCAAATGGATCGCGAAAGACAAGTCCGACCGCGCCGTTGAAGATGAGAAGGCTCATGCCGTAAAAGTCGAAGTCAAGCAGCTGGACGATCGCTATGACGGGTGCGAGGTAGTTCGTCAGGACGGAACCATGATTGGTATCTTCCGGGCCGCCGAGACGCTTGGCGGTATCGCCTTCGTCCATGGCGCTGATGGAAGCTTGCCAGTCAACCAAACCTTTGTGCGTGCTTGGTTGGACGGTTTGATCCGGTTGCGTCCGAAAAGTGATTTATTGTACGGCGGCGACTTCACTGACGAGGCGTTCTAGGTCTGGGACTGACGTCCATTGCCGTGACGCGTCTTTCAGCGTCATGAAGTGACACCGCATACCACTCGGTTGCATGCCGCCCGGGATGTCGATAGGCCTTGCCTTCTTTCGAGAGCGATAGGAGGCGCGAGGTTCAGTTTCTAACGGATGGCGATCTTTGGCGTTAAAACATCCGCGCCTCGATGCGTTCAAGGCTGATGAACCAACGATTAGATCTGTTCGAGGTGAATCAAAACTTTTGATTCTTTTGAAATCAAGCACTTAGGGCGATAGCCGAAGTGAGCAGAGAGATCTATTTGGTCCTGGAAGTTTCAGGCCCTGCCCTGGCGCATTGGACGCCAGTGCTATCACCTCACCATCGTTAGATCCGCGATCCGCCGCCTGCACGTGCGGCGCTGGCCAGCACCACGCCCAGGCAAACACCAGCCGCGGGCCGGCCGCCGCCGGCACCGCGCTCACCCCTACCCCTGATAACCGCCAGATCTCCGATCGCCGCCGGCGCGCGCAGCGCGGCGCTGGCCACGACCATCACCAGCTGCTGGCCCACCTGCTCCACCAGCTCGGCGCCTGGCCGGCGCCTCCTTCAGCTGCAGCACCAGGTCGCCGGCGGCCGCCATGCACGCGCCGCGGTACCGACGCTGGCCAGCACCACGCCCGGGCACGTACCAGCTGCTGGCCGGCGCCGCCGGCGCCCGGGCACTCGCCAACACCTGATCACTGCCAGATCCCCGATCGCCGTCGGCGCGCGCAGCGCTGGCCACGGCCATCACCAGCTGCTGGCTCACCTGCTCCGCCAGCCCAGCGCCTGGCCGGCGCCTCCTCCAGCTGCGGCACCAGGTCGACCGTGGCCGCCATGCACGCGCCGCCGGCGCGCTGCGGTGCCGGCGCTGGCCGGAACCACGCCCGGGCACATAACAGCTGCGGGCCGGCCGCCGCCGGCGCCGCGCCAACGCCAACACCTGATCACCGCCAGATCCGCGATCGCCACCGGCGCGCGCAGCGCGGCGCTGGCCACGGCCATCACCAGCTGCTGGCTCACCTGCTCCGCCAGCCCGGCGCCTGGCCGGCGCCTCCTCCAGCTGCGGCACCAGGTCGACCGCGGCCGCCATGCACGCGCCGACGGCGCGCCGCGGTTCCGCCGCTGGCCGGAACCTCACCCAGGCACGCTCCAGCTGCGGGCCGGCCGCCACCGGCGCCGGGCCCACGCCAACACCTGATCACCGCCAGATCCCCGATCGCCGCCGGCGCGCGCGGCGCGGCGCTGGCCACGGCCATCACCAGCTGCTGGCCCACCTGCTCCGCCAGCCCAGCGCCTGGCCGGCGCCTCCTCCAGCTGCAGCACCAGGTCGAGCGCGGCCGCCATGCACGCGCCGACGGCGCGCCGCGGTGCCGGCGCTGGCCGGAACCTCACCCAGGCACGCTCCAGCTGCGGGCCGGCCGCCGCCGGCGCCGCGCCAACGCCAACATCTGATCACCGCCAGATCCCCGATCGCCGCCGGCGCGCGCAGCTGGTGATGGCCACGGCCATCACCAGCTGCTGACCCACCTGCTCCACCAGCTCGGCGCCTGGCCGGCGCCTCCTCCAGCTGCAGCACCAGGTCGAGCGCGGCCGCCATGCACGCGCCGCCGGCGCGCCGCGGTACCGACGCTGGCCAGCACCATGCCCGGGCACACACCAGCTGCGGGCCGGCCGCCGCCGGCGCCGCGCCAAAGCCAACACCTGATCACCGCCGGATCCCCCGACCGCCGCCGGCGCGCGCAGCTGGTGATGGCCACGGCCATCACCAGCTGCTGACCCACCTGCTCCACCAGCTCGGCGCCTGCTGGCGTCTCCTTCAGCTGCAGCACCAGGTCGACCGAGGCCGCCGCGCACGCGCCGCCACCTGATCCCCGCCAAATCCGCGATGGCCGTCGGTGCGTCGCGGCTTCTGTAGAGCGGGGACAGGGTCGAATTAAATCAAAACTTTTGATTCATTTAAAATCAAGCACTTAGCCGAATGCCCCAAAAAGAAGGGAGGCCGTTGGCCTCCCTTCTTTTTTGAAATCACGCAGATAACTTCCGTAGCCTGTCTGACAGCGATTCGCTCGCAGGTGTCCCCGCATTCAGCTGCTGGTCATTCCCAACGTCCGCGACAACGGGCGATAGGGAAGGGAAGGGCGCAGGAGCAACTTGGGGCTCACTTCGTGTAGGCGCCACCGGCTTTGGCGTTGGAGCATTAGGCGCCTCCGGCCGAACTGCTGCTCGTTCGGCCAGGTCAGGCTGGACATGCCAAGCGCGATCGGCATGACGGAGTTGAGCGCCGTCCATACGAAAACCAGCCTGCTCGGCGGCAAATCCCAACTCGATCCAGCGGCGTGACTCTGCCGCACGATCGACGCCAGGAGCACTGAGCCGGCCCATGATTGCTTCACCCACCACTGTTGGACGAAGTATAAACCGGACTTTAGGATCAGGATCGGTCGCCATCTTTGACCTTATGCTGCAAGTTCAACCGGCGCGTCGACGGTTTGGCTGATCAGATCGTGACCTTCAACAATGCGCTCTTCCGGGCGCACAACGAAGTTCGCGAACTTCCACATACCACGAGCGTTCGCGAACTCTGGATCTGGCGAAATGATGCGCTTGCCCTTGTAGACCAGCGCGAACGCGTCCTCACCCAGAGCCGACTTGATCAGCGCAGTGCCGCCGCCCACGAAGATTGCTGCACCCAGATCCGAGCCGTCCCCGACCTTTTTCACGAAGAAGTTCATCACGTCCGCCAAATACTCGCGGCAAGACGTTTCGACAATTTCCGATACATCCTCTGCAACGCCGAACAGTTCGTAGACCTTCGTCCGGAACGCTTCTTCAACATAGGACGGTGGAGGGTCGTTGCTCAGATTGAACTTGGACTTGATGCGCTCCGCAACTTTGGCAATCAACTCGAGCACCCCGATGTTCTCGGTACCACTGCGATCTTTGTACACGCCGTTGACGTTTTCAACGACCACAGCGATATCCAACGTCTTGCCGCCCAGGTCAACGACGGCGACGGGACGACGAGAGATCAACGTCTCAATGTCTTTGTCCATCGTGCCGTCATGGTTCAGCAGGGCGTCATAGAACGCCGCAATAGCTTCGCTGACGACATTTTGCTTGCCAATCTGTGCAAGCGCCGCACCGGCACCGTGGCGACGAACTGGCTTCGCCAGGCTCTGTTTCTTTTTGTTGATCAGTTCCAGGTTCGGTTTCCCATCCTTGTAGTACTGGTCCACCGGCAGGCCCGTCACCAGGTAAAGCGGGGCGCTGTTCAGCCCGCACTCGGCCAACGCGTGATTTACCAGAGTCCGGTTCAGATCCGAATACGGGTAATCAATGGTGCGAGTGTCCAAGGCGCGAATCAGAGCCTGCCCATCTGCGACGGTGTAGCTCCGGCCCTCGGTCTCGTAAGCCGCGCCCGGGTGGTTGCCCATCGACATGATTTGCTGCAGACCTTCCACGGCACGGGACTTGTGGTAACCGTAAAGGTACTTGCCCGTCTTTGGATCGTAACCGAAGCAGGTTTTAATGGTGTCGTGACCGTCATCTTGGCCGATGCCCAGCAGCTGGTGTTTCATGAAAGCTCCTTTATTTACGTGGGAAAGTGAACGTGCGGCTTAGCTATTTGTTCCGTTTTATAGCTACAAAACGTAACTGTACACCGATAATTCCCCATGTCAAGGCGTGGTTGGACGGATAATGTCATTTCGCGCCATTTTGTGCCATGTAGTGCCACGATTGGGCGGAAACTGCGTGTTCCGGATGGCGTTTGCTGCCGATATTTGTCGTAGGGTGTCTTCAAGTGACGTTTTGAGTCACTTTACGCTGCGGATAATTCGTGGCACTCAACGACTGCAAGCGACGCGCGCGGCGTATGGAGATAGCCGAGTCTTTCGCTACGAGTCGCATGAGGGAAGTAACTTAAACTCGGTACCAGGTAGGCGCCAGCACTGTGCAACGGATGTCGAAACAACGCCATATTTGATCTGCAATGCTCGTTAAGTGCCGCGAATTCGCAGGCGTAAAACGTCGTTAACGTCGTGCAACACGTTAACGGAAATGCCACGAGAGTAGAATTGCAACTAAAACCATAATAATCAACGGCTTATGATTCAACCGAAATCACTTTCATCGGTTGATGCTCATCGGTTAACAAGGCGCGGTTGCAAACGGCAGAATGCCCAGGGTGGAATGTGGGCAAAACACCACATTTTCGCGAGCGTTCGAAGGTTAATGATACGGTTGGCGCTTTCGCACGCCGTTGCAGGCCGAAGCCGAGGAATGGACGCACCGTCTGGAGGTGAAAACCGCCTCGCCGAGGATGGTATTTTCGATAAAAATTTCTCTTCAGCACTCATAGTGACGCCGTAGCAAATCCGTGGCCGGTAAAATGCTGGATATCAACCCAACGCTTGTGTTAGGTGACCAGTTCTTCGGCAGGCCCAGGGTGTCACCTAATGGGAGGGCAGGGCCTCTTTCGCGGAAAAAACTGGGCTCCAGTGATACCCGGCGCAGTCGCACCCATTAACTCGGGAAAACCCGGCTCTGGACAACCCACCGTCCGAGTCAAACCACGTACTTTTTCAATGCAAAATAACAGCCCGACGCAGAGCCAAGTCTTGGCCAAGCCCCCTCTCTTCATGCCCGACGCCCCTCCTACAGCCGCGGCCCTGAGAAACGTGGATCCCGAGATCCTCCTGGACCAGCTGCCCCTGGAGCTCGCAACCCAAATTCTCGCCGAGTGGCGGGCTTCACGCGCGACCGAAGGCGTCCCGCCGCCCGTGAAGAAGACCGTCGACCTGTACGCCCGGAACAGTGAGATGCTCGAGCACAAATACTCGCGCGAGGCCCAGGTTGAAGTTGGCCTGCTCTCCCCGGTGGATATCGTCAAGCAGCTCTTCGTCCATTCCAAGTTGCTCGCGCAATCCACTTGGAATTTGTATCGACACGGCTTTTTGCATACGATGAATGCCCGAGAACAGGCGCTTGTCGAGCAGGGCCTGCCTCAACCGAGTCTCGTCCGGGCACTGGCTGCGCTGATCGTCGCATCGAAGAAACCCATGGCCGATCCTCGCTCGTTGGGGGCTCCGCAGGTCTCCTCCCGCCGGCCAAGAACCAAATCGGTGTCGGCTGCGGACTTCGAGAAGCTGATCAATCACCTGGCGACCGGGTACTCCACGCGAAACTTGCGTCCGCTCAAGGCCCAGTCCTTTGCCATGGCCATTCTTGCAACAGGCCTGCGTCCCGCGGAGTGGGCGCGGACAACCATACGCCCGGCCCGGGCTGACGAGGTCCCGCACGGTGAGCCCCCAGAGGGCTGGATCGCGCTCGAGGTGGATACTGCAAAGCGCAAGGATGACGAGCCAGGCTGGAAAAGAACCATTGTGGTTGAACCCGGCCTGTACCAGGTCCACGTTCACCAACATCACGATCAGCTCCACGCGTTCCTCAATTCGAACCCGACCGCTGAGGACCCCGCAACCAATTATTCTGTGCGATGCTCGCGGGCGCTCAAGAAAGCCTGTGAGGAGCTGTGGCCCGAGGCTCGGAGAGGGAAGGCTCCAGTTCGCGTAACCCTCTACACCTTGCGGCACCAGGCTCGTGCCAATATCGCAGCCGCGTATGGTGGTTTTGTCGCGGCGGCAATGATGGGACACTCCCCGCATACAGGTGAAAACTGGTACTCGGGCAAACACCGGGCGAACAATCTCAGCATGCTGCGACGCGTCCGCAACGCCGGCGTGCCGGTCCCAGTACCTGGTATGGATGTCCTCCTCCAGGCCCAGGAATTCGAGAACAATCCTGCCCTGATGGAATCCGCTGGGCCCAGCGACGAGCAACGCGACGTGCCGTAATCCGTGAAACAATCGGGAAAGCACAGAATTATTTGACGCGGAAATTTACTTCAGCAAAATCAGTGACTTATCACAGAATTGGCTCCCATGAGAGGGGCCAGCAGGCCGATGTTCCACGGCTGAGCTAGCCTTCAATGCGGCACAACCCGTCGTTTCGTGAAATTCGTACCATATGGTATCCTTTTGGTACAAATGCTACTGGACCGCTCATGAAACCTATTCGCGAGGCATTGGCCGCCTCATTTCCCTGGTTGGATGCTGCTGAAATTGAGCAGGTCTGCCGACGGTTGCAGGTCGACGAAAATGGCTCCGCCATTGAGAGAATGCGCGTTACTGCCGACACCTTGGATATCCTGGGACTTCCTCCGACATCCTCATTACTCCTCGCGATCGTGGGCCGTGGTTCAAAAGGGGCTGCGGTGCAGGTTGCCCGCGAAACAGCACGTAGCAGATTTGAGCGCGCCAGTCGCGCGCCGGGGCCGTCCGCTCCTGGTGCAACTCAAATCGACGCAACGTCAATTCGCGCGATGCTGTTGGAGGCCGTGACTCAATTGAGGGCCCCGTCATCTATACCAGCGGCCGAGTCAGAAATCGTACAGATGCTTCGTTCGGTCTCCGGTGACGTCAATTGGCTCAAGTCCACCATCGACACTGAGCGGCAACTTCGCAAGCACATGGAGCAGCATGGCGCCGTGGTGGAGGAGAGCCACAAGCAGCCAGATCGAGTTCAAGAGCGTCGGGCAATCGTTTCGGATCTGGCGAGATCGTTGGAAGCCAATCGGTTTGGGTCACACTATCGTGCGCCGGATCCGGCAGACGGAGCACAAGAATAGCAGGAGTTGCAACCGCGTCTACCAAAGCCTTTCAGAATGGCGAACAAAGCCAACCTCTGAAAGGCAGATATGAAACAGACTCATTCGATTAGCAAGCTCCCGCAATTCTCGACGTTGACGCGGGAGCAGTTCGGCGGCGTTCTCTCTTCAGCTAAAACCGTTAAAGTGGTGGCTCGTGCCGGTTCCGGGAAGACCAAGCTCGCGATGGGCTATGCGGCGGCGCGCCCGAAGGCACGCGGCCTGTACCTGGCCTTCGGCAAACCTACCCAAATGCAGGCGAACGCGCGTCTGAAGGCACTGGCTGTTAATACGGAAGCGCGCACCACGCATAGTTTGGCGTGGAACGGATTTGGTTCCGCGTTGGATGCGGCGTGCAAGCTTTCTTCCAACGGATCCCTGCGTGCCGGCGTAACCGCGAAGCTGCTGGACGTGAACTACGGCGTTGCCAAGGCCGTCAACGAAGCCGTCCATACTTACTTGTGCAGCGCGGATAAGGTGCTGTCGGATAAACACTTGCCCGATGAGCGCGACTTTCCTGCAGTGCGCTTTGCTGCCGGTGCTGTGATGGACAATGCGCAGCGCCTGTGGGCTCGTATGACGGATCTGAACGACACCGACGCGAAAGCCATTCCCGATGTCTACCTCAAGCAATGGGTCAATACGGACCCGAAGCTGCCGTATGAATTCATACTCTTCGACGAGTGCCAAGACGCTAACCCTCTGTCTGCGTACCTGGTGTCGCGCCAAGAACATGCTTCGCGCATCTATATCGGCGATCCGCACCAGTCCATCTACGGCTTTCGCGGCGCCGTGAATCTGATGGACGAGATGGAGGCTGAAGAAACGCACACGCTGACTGCTTCGTTCCGGTTCTCCAAAAACATCGGCATTCTTGCCTCGACCTTTTTGCAGCACTGGAAGAAGGAACCATTGCCCTTGATCGGCTTGGGCCCGGCCGGGAAAGTCCAGCCAGGGGACCAGCAAGCATACTTGGCTCGGACGGTCGCGGGCTTAATCGGCAAAGGCTTCGAGCTTCATATGAAAGGCCAAAAGCTCCATTGGGTGAAAGGCTTCGAGGACTATCGCGTCGCGCCCATTCTGGAGGCCTACCGCCTCTTCAAAGGGGAGAGCAGCGCGAGCTTCCAGGATCCAGTGCTGAAATTGATGAAGAGCTGGACCGAGCTGGCGGACTATGTCGAGGTGACGAAGGATCCGGAAGCTGGTCCCGTTTATCGCCTGGTCGCGCAGTACGGCGATGAGATCCCGAACATTGTCGAGACGCTCAAAAGGGAGCAAGTGCGCTCTGAAGCCAACGCCCCCTACGTGCTGACGACCGCGCACAAATCAAAGGGGCTTGAATGGCCAGTGGTGCGCCTGATCAATGATTACTTCTCGTTCAAGGATCCAAAAGACGGCGACAAGTGGCTAAGTCCAAACAAAATCGATCCGCAGGAAGCCAATCTGATGTACGTCGCGCTCACGCGCGCGATGAAGGCAATTGCGCCGACGGCGGAGATCGTCGAATGGTTCCGTCAACAGCCGGCGACCGCACGTTTGTTCCCCGAACCTAAGGCGCCCACCGCCCCGGCACCATCGGAGGCTGAAAACAGCAACCTGCCGCGAGCAGCATGATGGGACAGGTAACGTAATTTAATACGCGGGATATTTGCGAGACGACACGCCGATTTTTTAGAATGGTCCTATGTGTGCCGATGACTATAGTCGGCATTATTTCTAACATAGTTGTTCCGTTCTATATATCCATAACGTATCGCACATATGCCGCGAAATCCTATTCTCAAGCCGGACCAACTAAGCCACATTACGCGTCTCCTCGCGCACGAATCACTTGAAGGCGCCTCCAAGTTGCTGGGCGTGTCGAAGGAGACGCTCACCAAATATCTGCAGAAATATCACTGGACTCCGAAGCGATTCGCCAGCTATTTCAGCTTTATTGTCGCCCCACAAAAGCAGCAGAGACCGAAGCGAACCAGAGACGCGGAAGAGGGCGAGCCAGAGGTGAAGAGGCGCCTGAGGCAACCAATCGATTGGTCCGGGTACTCCTGGGCGGCCGGCGAGCAAGCCGCTCGTTTGGCGATGCTGCGCCAGCATCTTTCGGGTACCGGATTGACGGCCACCCAGATGTTCGAACTGACGGGGATCGATCGGGGCTATTGGCGCCAGTTTGTCACCGAAGGCTGGGTACAAGTCGATCATTTGGCAGGGCGCTACCGCATTCCGTTTAGCGAAATTGCGCGCCTGGCCGTTGAGCATCCTGAACTGCTTCCTTATGCGAAGTTTCGGGAGCCTGTGAAGGAACTTTTTGGGCTGACGGACTTGCCGCCCGCGCCCGCGTTCAAGCTGATCACCTGCCATTCCAAGCATATCGTGTCCCGAGTCGTTGAGCTGCCCGCTCGGAGGGAGCGCCAGGCGATGTCTTACGAGGTGCAAAGCTGCGAGGACTTTGGCGACGTTCGCTTCTGGGCGCCACTGCTCAGTAGTCCGGCTTGTCCTCGTTGCGGCGTGCGCACGACGCGCGTATCTGAGGATGGGCTCTATACCGATTTGCCAGGCGAGGATGAAGGCGCACGGAATGCCTTGGCCAGCAAGATTGGGCTCCGGTGGCGCGAGGGGACCTTCCGAACGCCAGCTGGCGCGTCGATGGATCTGGCGGCTGTCCAGGCATACGTGGACCAGATTTCCTTGGACGATTCGCGGGAGCGTGAACGCCGGGTGCGATTGATTCAAGAGATCGAAAATTATCGGCCTCCGGAAGAGCCATAAATTTTGTAACCACGCCCCGCCAAACGCCTATCGTTCTGGCTGGGCGCTTGGCCCTATTCATCGAAAGGAAATACCATGGCAATTCAACGCTCCACCCCCACCCAGGCTTCCAGCTGCATGGCTGGTGACCTGGTGCGCGTTGTCGACGCGCGCGGCTCCAGCTATCCCGCTGCCGTGCAACTGGGCCCCGCGGTAGTCATGATCGCGAACGGCATGTTCGGTCGCGTCGCGATTGAAAACGGTGAGGCCTACCTGCGCCCGGATGAACGGGTTCCCGAGATCATGCGCGCGCTGGGCGACATGCGCCTCGGCCCGGGCGCCTCGGTCGAGCGCCTGTCGGTCGATCGCCCGCACGAGCTGGCCCTGCTCGGCCTGGAATATCTGCAGAAGATTGCCGATGTCGCGCGCGTGCGCTCCACTGACGCCACCGGCCAGGTGAACGCGTCAGTGCTGAAAGCCTTTCTCGGCGAAGCGGCTGGCTCCGATCTGCGCAAGATCGTTGATGAGCTGGCTGCGGCCGGCATTTCGGTCGTAGAGAAGGTGTCCAAGACGACTACGTACAACAGAACCGTGGTGCTGACGTCCGATCCTGAAGGCGTGCGCGACGGCGTTGTTCAGCATGGCGCGCTGTCGTTCGTTTCGCCTGAAGTGAAAGAGAGCGACGAATCGATCCAGGTGTACGACGCGTCGCGGACCCGGGAAATACTTCTGGCAACGCATTCCATGGAAGCGGTTGGCGGCAACGGTGACGTGCCGGCTAATCCGGCGCCAGTGGCAGAAACGAACATCCTGCGCCTGCTGGGGATCGAAGGCGTGCTGAGTGCAGAGGACGTCACTCTGGATCCGGACTTGGGTGACGACGAGCCGGATACCCCGGCGCCCCGCTGATCGAACTCCGGCCGCTGCCTTGTCGGTGGCGGCTGATCCCGTTTGGGCAAGCCAGGTTGCTTCCTTGTGTTCCGGTACCGGGCCGCGATAGACGGAAGCATCACTGATTATCAATGAGGCTCGTTGGCGACGAGCCAGACGTAGAAAGAACGACGACCATGACCAAGACCTTGATTATTGCCGAAAAGCCCTCGGTTGCAGAGGACATAGCGAAGTCGCTGGGTGGCTTCACGAAAACGCGTGACGGGTTTGAGCGCGAGGATACAATCGTTTCTGCAGCGGCCGGCCACTTGGCCGCCGTGTCGGCGCCAGGTGCTGACAAGACCGGGAAATCTCTCGAGACGCTCCCAATCGTTCCAGCCAGGTTCGATGTGGCTGTGATCAACGATGAGCGTGCGAAAGCCCGCTTTGCGTTACTCCAGCGGCTCATGGCGAGGCCAGATGTGTCCACCGTCGTCAACGCGTGCGATGCAGGACGCGAAGGCGAGCTGATTTTCCGATTGATCTACGAGGCAGCCGGCTGCCGCAAACCTTCGAAGCGTATGTGGCTTCAGTCGATGACGCCCGATGCCATCCGGGAAGGCTGGAAAGGGATGCGCGCCGCCACCGAATACGATCGCTTGGCCGACGCGGCCCGCTGCCGCACTGAATCCGATTGGCTTATCGGTATCAACGGTAGCCGCGGCGTTACATACCTTCAGGAGGCCTTGAGCGGCATGTATCAGATGTCCAGCCTCGGTCGAGTCCAGACACCCACTCTGGCTATCGTGGTCGACCTCGAGGACAAGATCCGGAACTTCAAGCCGCAGGACTATTACGAGATCCACGGAACGTTCGCAGGTGCCGGTGGTTCCTACGAGGGGCGTTGGTACAACCAGACATCGCGTGAGGACGCAGAGGGGAAAAATACCGAGGGGCCATACCGCATTTTGGATAAAGCCCAAGCTGAATCGATTTTGGCTAAATGTCGTGGCGTGGCGCCGTCGTCGGTGCGCGACCTGACCCAACCGACGCAGGAGCAGCCCCCCAAGCTGTTTGACCTTACCACGCTGCAGCGTGAAGTGAATAAGCGCTACAAGCTTTCGGCAGCAGAGACGCTCAAGATTGCGCAGTCGCTATACGAGCGGCACAAGGTCACAACCTATCCGCGGACAGACGCGAGCGCACTGCCTGAGGACTATGTGGAGCCCGCGCGCGAGGTCATGAAAGCCTTCAGCGGCACGCCGTATGATCAGCACGCACGTACGGCCTTGGAGGCCGGCTGGATTCGATCAACGAAGCGCATCTTCGACAACAGCAAGATTAGTGACCACTTTGCGATCATCCCCACCGGGGTGGTGCCCCAGGGCCTGAGCGAGGCCGAGCAATGCGTATACGACATGATCGCGCGTCGCTTCATTGCAGCGTTCTATCCGGCCGCGGAATACATGCAGACAACTCGCGAGACCATAGTCTCCGGCGAGATGTTTCGGTCGACGGGCCGCGTCATGAAGGTCGAAGGTTGGCGCGCCGTCTATGGTACCAAGGTGGACGAGCGGGAGAAGAAGTCCATGATGGCCCCGGTACAACCAGGTGAGCGAGTGAATCCGGTAAAGATGGAGATGAAGGCCAAGAAGACGAAGGAGCCGGAGCGCCTGACCGAGGGCCGCTTGTTGACCGCGATGGAGACCGCCGGGAAGACGCTGGACGACGATGCACTGAGCGAGGCCATGGGTGAGAAAGGTCTGGGTACGCCTGCAACCCGTGCGGCGATCATCGAAAATCTGTTGAACGCTGGGACCAAGGAAAAGCCGAAGGTTCCGTATCTGGAGCGCGTCAAAGACATCCTGGTTCCGACTGAGAAGGGAATGAATATTATCCACTTCCTGCGCGCCAACGGTATTGGTGCGCTCACGTCGCCGGCGATGACGGGGGAGTGGGAATACAAGCTGCAGCTGATGAGCGAGGGCAAGTACACCCGCGACGCATTCATGGCCGAAATCGGCGTGGCCACGCACGACATGTTGGACGCGATCCGCTCCAAGGCGCCGGTCGTTGAACGAATGACTCTGTCGAGTCCGTGCCCGCGTTGTGGGGGCGCAATACACGGGGGCCTGGGCGTGTACGCATGCGCGCGGGAGTGTGGGTTCTCGATTAAGCGCATGCTGCTTAGTCGCCCCATTTCCCCGGCTGAAGCGGAAGCTATACTGCGAGATCGCATTACCGGTGTCCTGGAAGGATTCGTCAGTCCAAAAACCGGCAAGCCGTTCAACGCTAAGCTGAAGTTAAACGCCGAGTTCAAACTGGATTTTGAGTTCCCCGATCGCGCTGTGGTGGATCCGGCCACGTTGGCCGCAGCGCCGGCGCTGACGCAAAAGTGCCCGAAATGCAAAGGAACGATGCGCGCGCTGCCGGAGCGATTTGTTTGCGAGACCAATGATTTTTCGTTTGCTCGGACGATTAGCGGTCGAACCATGAGCGAGGTGGAAGCGGACTACTTGCTGGCGAAACGCACCACGCCCAAGGCTGGTGGTTTCCTCTCCGTGAAGAAGAACAAGTACTTTGAGGCCGCGTACAAACTGACCAAGGACTTTAAGGTCGAGCTGGTGTTTGACTGATCGAGCTGAAGTGTGGATGCGATGCGCAACGCAAGCATCTGCACTTCAGCAAACGTGTTTAGTGGGAGATGGAATGAACAATCAGAAATCGTATTCGCCGGACTTGGTTATCCAACAAGCGCTTCACCAGGCAGGCTTGGTGCCGAGCCGGTATGTCCGCGATGACGACAGTGTCTTGGTGGTGTTAGAGGGTCGAGATATTGCCGCCCTGGAGCTGCATCTCGTGGCAAGTGGCCTGGAGAAGATGTCAGGTCTGGCGACCACGATCCGCAGTTCGGGCGAACTGAGCCCGGCCGAGAGGGTGAAGCTGCGGGAGGTCGGAACGTCTGTGGCCTGAAGCTGTCAGCTTGCGTCGAATCCAGGCAGATCCGCCGTGTACGGCGTGGTGGCTTCGCCGTAACGGAGGTGGTAGATGGCGCTGTAGTAGTGCATCGGGTCTACGGCATCCTCCAGTCCCTTGAGCTCTTTGTCGAACTGGCAGATGGCCGGCACTACTGCCGGCTCCTTGCGTATGGCCTCCCAGTTGAGCAGCTCGGGCGCCAGCATTTCATCAGGGCTATTGAGCCCAAGGTACACCAGCAACTGGGCGAGCGGGTGCAACACCTTAGGCCGGTCCAGATCCATTTCGATTGAGTGGGCCAGCCATTGGCTCCATATTTTCGCGCCAACCGGATAAATCACTGCGTTGTGAATTTTGGGCATCGGCCGGGATGGGCTCTGCGGGATCGCAACGTGCACGACGTCAGTGGGTTGTGACCAACCGACGCGGGACAGTGCGGTCTGCCCGATCCTGATCATGTTGCCACCGAATCTGCGGTACAAGCTTTGATAGACCAGGCGCTCCTGGTCCTGGTCCATGAAACTGCTCATGTACGTGCCGGGGCCGGTCCTGACCAATAGGCCTTCGTTTGTCCAGCGTTGCAAGAGATTTGCCGCTGACCGGACGTTTATGCCCAGGTTCGTGGCCACTGAATTGGCGTCAAGTAGCTCGTCGGATCGGAGGAGTGCCACCTGCTCAGGAACGGAACTTTTCATGGTCGGAAATAACATCGAAAGTAGTGTAAAAATTGTAGCTGAAAAAGCTCTATGCAGTGGGAGTATTCCGTTTTCTCCTGCAAAAAATACATCGTAAAAGTGTATTTCTGCTTTGTCGTATCGTCGATGAACGCATGGCGAGGCCTCTTCGCTGCTGACTATAGTCGGAATTGAACTGATTGGCTGGTGCAACCACGTCCAAATATAAAAACAGCAGGCTGCGCTAGGAAGCTGCTTGCGGGAAACCTTTTTCTCTGGCAATCTTCAATCGCGCGTCTCCCACGCGTGCCTTGCCAATATCTGGCGAACTCTGGCGAGAGGGAATTGCGGCGCAGCCTTTCCCTGTCTCCGACACCGAAAGCTGCATTGAATTGGCTACTGCGGCCCCGATACGATCGGTGGCTTTTTTGTCGGAGAATCTTGATGGAATTTTCATTCGTGCGCGCTATGCGCGCATCCATTCGCTATACCCTAGCCTCATTGAAGCGGGACTCGAAACGCCTGCAGCGTGCTGCTATTGAAGTCTTTGGCCAACCCTATTCGCTATCGCAGTGTCAGGAGGCCTTGGCTCGAGCACGGGGTTTCCGAACCTGGCATGAGGCCGAGACGGTGCTGAAACGCGGGGGGCGAGATCGTACTTTGCCTTTCTGGACGATATTTTCTCGTAATGACGTCCACGAGGCGACGCTGTCTGCGGTTGTCGCATCGGAGCTGGAGATGGACCAGACCGGCCCAGTGGTTTTCTTGGGTCCTCCAGGCGAGGCAGCGTCGCCTGCACTTTGTTTATGGGCAGAGACCATGTCCGCGATGGCGGTGCCAGGCCTTGCTTTGCTCGATACGAAAGCGAAGTCGTTTCAAGATACGCCGCTTGGCCGAGCAGCAGCGGATCTTGGTCTGGAGGATGTCATTGGCGAATTCCGATTCTTGGATGCGCGAGAACCGAACTTGGGTGTATCTTTGAGCACGTCCGGTCGGGATTGGGCTCGAAGCTTGGTTCATGCGCTGCCTGACGCGCATCGTCAGGCCATTCAGGATACAGGCACTGAGTCCCTACTCGCAGGCATGCTCGATGCGATCGGACGCAAACGCGCAACGGAAGACGGTGGAGAGTACAGCGTCTCGGCATGGGAGGTGCGCACCGCAGTGGCGTGTATGGCAGCGAGCACACCGATCATTCCCAGGGAGTTGTACGAGCGGGGACAAGGCGACGAAATAGAGCGCGTGGAGAACGACTTCGACGAATTCAAGAAGCGCCGACCGGTCGCCGCACTGGAGGCTCTCTCCGAACTCGCATTTTTGATCGAGAAGAGGGGGCTGCACGTCGGGCGCGTATTCTCGGTTGAATCCAAACACCGGCCCACTGTGCTCTTGTTCGACCAGGACGATCCGGTGTCCGTTGCGGTGGCCAGTGTTGTGCACTCTTTGTACTATTGGCGCTATGTGGGGCATGAGTTGCGCTTCCAGGGTATCTATACGAGACCATTGCTTTACTATCGAGACGCAGAGACCGCTGGCCAGCTCCCGGTTTTCCTAAAGGTTGGTGGTGATGCCACCTTTGCCTGCATCGTGTCGGGGGGATCGCTCGATCAGCGGCAGCACATTCCGGAACATCTCCATTCGCGTGCTCACGTGGTTGGGGTGGAGGACGGGGCGCTGGTCTTCAGGGGCCGTCGAACGCCGTTCGTGACGGGACCTGAGGTGAGCCTCGTCACCTGAACGCCTGAGACTGGCGAGACACCCTGACTATTAGCTAAAGTGTCGAAAGAGGTCAGGGTTACCAGGGCTATAGAGGACGGGGAGAAGATGGGTAAGATAAACGACAGCTTGCGTCGACGGCTGCTTAAGATTGCCGAGTTAGCGGCGCGCGGCGTGGATGGGGAACAACAGGCTGCCGAGTCCATGCTGGCAAGACTGCTCAAGAAGCACAGCCTGTCTTTGGAAGATTTGTCCAAACACCGCGAACGTAGCTGGGCTGAGTTCGCAGTCGACGGGCGCTACGAGTTGCTGTTGTTGGAGCAAGTCATTCGGCGTGTGACCCAGAAAAACGAGTTTGATCGGTGCCGGTCGCAGGAGGATTTAGGGACCGCCTGGTATGAGTTAACGCCAGGTGAGCATGTCGAGGTGCAGCTTCTGTTCGACGTGCTGAAGGTCCACATGCATGATCAACTTGAAAAAACGGTGGCCGCGTTCGTTTTAAAAAATGAGATATATGGGCCCATCGTGGACGCATCAGGTGAGGTATTACGGACACCTGCTGAGCAATCCCGGTCGGAGCAAATAGCTTTGCTGGCTCAGGACATGGCGCTCGTGCCGATTCTGCCGGCATTAGGGTGACGTCTGAGTAGCGCAACGTTTGAGGAGACAAGAATGAATTTGAAATCGTTACACACCTATTTGGGGCAGCTGCTCGACGCTGGCGTTGCGCCCGATATCCCAGTTGTAGCTTTGGCCGATGAGTGGCCGCGAGAAGTGCACGACATCTACATGTTTGACGGTGGCTATCACGCGGACATGGCACCAAAATTGGTTGTCGGGCGCTTGATCGGTCCTATGCTTACCCTGGTTCCAATTGGTGAAGACACAGGGGCATTGCTCAGCGGATCTGCCGAGGAACAGCCGACGCATCGCCGGATCGCGCTGCCCATTGAGCCGCCATACAAGGCATAAACGGGAAATCATGATGCGCTCCATATTGCAAGCCCTTTTTGACGGCGCCCGCGAAGACCTTGGCTACCCAGCTTCGCTTATTCGCCTTCTGCGCGCTCGGCCTGACACGCTGGTCGAAGTGCATGGATACCCGGCCAGCATTTACTTAGAGGATGTGCCGGACTGGACCCAGCTAACCCAGCCCATTGGATTCGACTGGGGTCGGGAGAGCGTAGGAGAATTGGCCGGCTGGCGAAATGTCGGCTCTCATTACTACGAGAGCTTCACCGTTCGTCGCCCTGAGTATGAGCGGCTGATCGAACTGGATATCCACCAGAACTTCAATTGCGATATCCAGCAGGTTCACGGCTTTTCCGCATCGAAGACAAATCTGAAAAGCTTCACTTCCATGGAGGCGATGGCGATCGCCGACAGCCCTGAGCTGATCGCAGAGATTTCAGAGTCTGGCCTTGCGCGTGTCATGCGGAAGGCCGCGCTGGGCCCTGAGAAGGCTGCGAACTCGGACGACTATTTTGTGCGCCATAGCTGGCACGGACCGCTCTACCTGGTCAACGACGATGGCTCGCATCACTTCGCCGCAGCAAAGACGATTGCTGGTCGCTTAAAGGTTCCGGTACGTGTTGCCGCGCCGCTGCACAGCTATCGAATCAATCCGAGTGCAGTCCAGTCCCTGGAGGATGATTTCGACATGTTCGTGATCTCTGACGACGCCGAAATATCCAATGCGTTTCATGAAGCGATGGAGCGCTTTAAGGCGACATACTTGTGGCATCGCATGCCGCGCCCGTTTGACGAAACGCGGGCTATTTTGCTTCCGAAATCGGAAAAGCGTTCGCGACGTGTGGCACAAGTCCTACGAGAAGCGAGTATTACGGATTTGGGCAAGCACTTGCGTTTGTACGCTGAGCAGAAGTGGTAGATAGGTGTAGTCCAGATGCTGCAACGGGTGATTGTGGCACGAGTTTGTAGTGAATACTTTCAGGAGAATCTAAGATATGGGCAACAAGAAGCGAAGCTTGTGGGAGGAACTTGGTTGGGAGGGTGCGTGGTCTACGACTGCTCTTATCTTGCTGGCACTATTCCAGTATGTTCCCTTCCTGTCGTCATTCGGCACGCTGAAGGCCGTCGTAGGAGTAAATGGGCTCATTTGCGGTGGTGTGCTTGCCGGCCTATATTTCATGGAAGTCGGCGAGGGACGGAGCTGGGTGGGGGGAATTCTGCCGCTGGCATTCGCAGGGTGGGGCCTCTCTTTCGTGATTTAGGTCCCCATAGTTCAATTCTAGCGTGAAGCGTAAGCAGCGTCAGATTGGATGTGGAAAGCAAAAAACCTCGACCGTTTGCCTGGTCGAGGTTTTTTGCTTTTTGGAGGGCGCGTGCACGGCTGCCGCAGTCGACCTGGTGCTGCAGCTGAAGGAGGCGCCGGCCGGGCGCCGAGCTGCTGGAGCAGGCGGGCCAGCAGCTGGTGATGGCCGTGGCCGGCGCCGCGCTGCGCGCGCCGGCGGCGAACGGGAACCTGGTGGTGATCAGGTGTTGGCGTGGACGCGGCGCCGGTGGCGGCCGGCCAGCAGCTGGTGCGCGCCTGGGCGTGGTGCTGGCCAGCGCCGGCACCGCGGCGCGCCGTCGGCGCGTGCGCGGCGGCCGCCGTCGACCTGGTGCTGCAGCTGAAGGAGGCGCCGGCCGGGTGCCGAGCTGCTGGAGCAGGCGGGCCAGCAGCTGGTGATGGCCGTGGCCGGCGCCGCGCTGCGCGCGCCGGCGGCGAACGGGAACCTGGTGGTGATCAGGTGTTGGCGTGGGCGCGGCGCCGGTGGCGGCCGGCCAGCAGCTGGTGCGCGCCTGGGCGTGGTGCTGGCCAGCGTCGGTACCGCAGCGCGCCGGCGGCGCGTGCACGGCTGCCGCGGTCGACCTGGTGCCGCAGCTGAAGGAGGCGCCGGCCGGGCGCCGAGCTGCTGGAGCAGGCGGGCCAGCAGCTGGTGATGGCCGTGGCCAGCGCCGCGCTGCGCGCGCCGGTGGCGATAGCGGATCTGGCGGTGACCAGGTGTTGGCGTGGGCGCGGCGCCGGTGGCGGCCGGCCAGCAGCTGGTGCGCGCCTGGGCGTGGTGCTGGTCAGCGCCGGCACCGCGGCGCGCCGGCGGCGCATGCCGGGCGGTCGACGTCCACCTGGTGCTGCAGCTGGAGGAGGTGCAGGGCTCTCCGGGGACGGAACTAACCTTGTGGCGTGGTTGCACTGACTGAGCGACGGCCGTGTGCCACCATTAGCCATATTCCCAAACAGATTTCCTCGAAAAAATGGCCAAACGAGTATTCCAGATAACGGGCGGCATGCTCCCACTGTTCGCATGGCGCCTACCCGCGGAACTCGCGGGTTATAAGCAGGCCAGGCTGCAAGCCGAACAGTGGATCCACGTGATCAAGGGCTTTGCGCAGAAGGGTATCAAGCAATCCGAAATTGAAGATTCGAAAGTGCTTCCTTGGCTGGCCGAGCAGGGGCGTAATCAAGTCACCCGCGAGGAACTGGCGGAATACGTCACCTACGCTTTGCCGTCTATAAAGGAAGCCCGATTTTCAGGCAAGGACACAAAATATCAGCAGTATTCCTGGGCACCCACCGGTGACTACAACGAGAGCCTGTTCTATTTCCCGACCGTCACCGAAGATCTCGCTGATCGGATCGCGGACTTGGATGACGCGATCTCTGCGCTGAACTTTGACTTCGACGCACTGGGCCGAGACCCCGACGCAGTATTTCGACTCGATCGCAAGCGTGAACAGCTGTTTGATCAGCAGACGGAGGCCAGCGCGGGAGGGCTGCAGCTGCGTACGCACTTCTCTGCAAGTCTGCAGGACATGTGCCCTGACGCTCGCGCGGATTTTGCGCATATGCGATGGTCAGTGTTGCCGCTTGATGGCGGGAGAACCCTTTTCATCCACGAACTCCAGAGTGATTGGGCGCAGCAAGGCAGGAAGCACAATTGGGCTGGCGCGTATAAGCGGGCGCCGCTGGTTACGGAAACCGAGTACTGGACGGCATTTCTCCTACGTCGTGCTATGGCATTGGCTGTTGAACTGGAGTGCGACCAGGTGTCGTGGATCAATGGTGCGGCCATGGCGAACGGTGGCGTGATTCAAGGCGCTGAAGGGCTCAATGAGTTCTACATGAAGATCGTTCCGAGCCTCGCGAAGAAGCTCGCGAAGCCGTTTGAAGCCGAGCTGGCGTTGAAGGAGCTGGTGCTGCGTCAAACTGGGCATCGATTGGCGGTTATGCCAGTGACCAGTTCGATGCGTGAGCGGATGGTGGCTCAGGTGCCGGTCTATTCCTATGCCAATACCGTCAAACGATCGACGTACGATCCGGTGCGGGCCTCCCAACTGCAGCAGGTCCTCCAGTTGCGGGCGAACGATAACCTCCCTCATAGCCGTATGCGTGTGTCGATTGTGCGTGAGATTCTCGACGCGCAAGAGAGCGGTAGGCCAGTCGGGGCGTTGATCGGGAAGGTCGCGCGTATCGCATTTGACGCTGAGGACCCAGTCAAAGCGTTGGACCACGAAGCATTTCACTTTGCCCACCGCTACAATTTTACATCGCGCCAGCGGAAAGACGTCGAGCAACACTTCTCCAGCGGATCTCCATTGCTGGTGCGGACCGTCCGTCTTCTCCTTTCGCATGGTGAGCATGCGGCTGCGAAACAGGCCATGCGCAGCCCGGAGGAGGCGGCGGCGCACGCGTATTCGCTTTGGAGGAAAGGGCTGATGCCGGCCAATCGCCTTGAAGGCCTAGCAACGTCAGTCGGAGCGAGTGCTGCTGCACAAAGCATCTTGACCAAGCTGTTCCCGGCGGTGAGCGAATACGTGTCGTCAGTGTGTCGCTGGATCCGCGGATCGGCCGTTTCGCCAACTGACTTTGTCGCAAAGATCGTCCGCGCTCAAGCAAGTGGTCGCGCGATGGCGGAAAGACATGAAGAACGTGCTGGGCCTCTTGATGCAGCCATGCTTGATCCAGGACGAGAGTACGGTGAACATTGTGGCGACTCGGCGATGATGAAGTGATCGATGAATGAATTTTTGAGGATACAACATGCGAATTGAACTTAGCCGATTTGACGACAATGGCGCCGTGAGCGCCACTTACCTGGACCTGACGCCCGCGGAGATGGCGGCGATCGTTGGCCGGGCACACGAAGTCGCCCGCCTGCGGCGTGACGGCCAGCCCTATGAAGATGCCTTGACGCAGCTCGATGGTGCGTTTGAAGGCGTCAGTGTCAAAACCGGTCCGGCAATAGCTGCCGAGACTTCTGTGACGCCAAGTTTGGTTGACAGCATCGCTGCTTTGCGACAGTCGACTGCGAGTGATCAGGCGGACGAGCGGCGCGTCAGTGTGAGCCGCGATGCCTTGGACGCGGTGGACACGGCTCTTCAGGAAGCGGTTTCGCCTGGCAAAGCTGATTGGAAATGGGTTTCCACGCGCCGCGGCGAAAGCGTCGAGGTCAAGTCGCAGGATGCAGCCGATGTGCTTCGAAAAATGTCCCAGGTGACGCGCGATGCTGGTGCTCCAACGATCAAAGAGGCCATGGCCAAATACCCGCTCCAGTTCAGTGCCGCCTTTGCCGCGCTCGTTGAAGAGGAGGAGCGCGAACGGAGCGAACGTTCAACGACCATCGTCCATCTGAGCGACGAGCAGAATGGCGAGACCATGATGTCGATCGTTGCGCCCGCGGGGATGAGCGAAGAGGCCGTTCGCGATGTAGTCCAGGCTGCGGTTATCAAGGGTGGTGACGTCGATGGCATCGCGGCTCAACTGCATGCTTCTGGATTTGAGCCGGTGGAACATGTGACGGTGGTGGTGCCGCCGCCACCGCGCGACGACGAGGGCGATAACTTCGATTCACCTTCACCGTTGAGATAGGACTTGTGGTGCCAGCGCCGCTGAACTGGCGCAGCGCGCTAGTCCTTGCTTTTGCTTCGCGCAGGCGTGACCTGGATGAGGTTGAAGGCTGTCCTTATCCAGATTCTCGCGGCGGATTTTGTCTCAACAATGGTTTCCTCAACGGCGGCGTGCGAATGTCGCATCACGCAGCGCAGGAGCCCTGCGTCGTCGGTGTAGAGTGTGAGTTGGCCGGCCGGACCATTCGCAAAACACGGCCGCCCGACAAGCATCGCTCGCTCCGCCGCAGACGCGCTTTTGACAACGACGACGTCATCGAGGGTGCCAGTGGCGATCCCTGCGATGCCGTTGAGGGTCACTGTCGCCGCTCCCGAGGCCTCGCGCGTCGAGGCGCGGTATCGAATGCGTTTGTCTTGGTTGATCCCACGGCTTCGGACCATTTTCAGGGTCCCTTGGCCAAACAGGAAGACAGTGTCGCCTGCCACCACCGACTCCCCGATGCGCTGGCCGATGGCGTCGAAGAGCAGAGCACCTTCCTCCATTGGCACATTGAGCCGGCGAGCGATCCATTGCGAAAATTCACGTTTATTGAAGCTACTCATTATAGAAATAGTATCGAAATGATGCGGTACAGCTGCGTTCGCAAAAATATTTTTGCTCTTTTCTCCGCTGTTCCGTTCTGTTACTATAGCACGTAACTACTGCGATAGAGGCACTTTGGTGGGAAAGTATGCAAGCAGCAGCTGTTAGGTGGCGGGTGTCACCTAATCGACGGCCAATTGACCACTACAGTTCTTTGTGGAATGATCCTGCCAAGATCGGATCTGTATGCGTTGAGTCCGCTGCAAAATCCTTGAATTTATACCGTGGAGAGGTTCTGTGGACGATGAAGATTTGACGAACGATTCGCTCGGTGATTATCAGGAATACGTTCGTCTGCGTTCGTTGAACCGGATTCTCGTTGTCCTCGCTCCATATGCTGGGGCCTTGATGATTGTGGGCGCGGTGGTCATGGCGGCGGGTTACGTGCTTCAGCCAGATGCAGAGGTAGTTGGAGTTGATCCAGCAGGGCGCGCTTGGGCCCTCAATTTCGTGGACCAGGCAGGCCACGCTGTGCAGAAAGGAAGTCGTGGTGAGTAATGTTGCTGAAGACGCAGATCTCTTTGGGATCGACCTGAAAAGGGAGAATGAGCGCCTGCGTGCGCAAAACGGGAAGTTAGCAGTTGCGATTTCTTTGGCTGTAATCGGCGGCTTGATTGCCATCGCTGTCGGTGCCGTCGGTATGTTTTCGCGGCCAGAGCGTGAGCGAATTGGTCTGGACGCCAACGGGCGTGCGATTCCGTTGGTCTCTCTGACGAAGAACGACCCGCCGGATGCGAAAATCACGCGGATGGTAGGGGACTGCATGAACGAGTTGTTCAATCACGCCTTCCACAATTATCAAACGACCGTCCAGCGTGCGATCGGGGATTGCTTCACCGGCGGCGGTAGCGATTCCGTGCGCAAGATGATGGAGCCGTTCCTGGCGCGGATGAAGAAAGAAGATGTGAATCTGGCTGGAACGTTTGTGATTCAGCCATTTATCAATAACCGGGGTACGACAAGCTCCGGTGGCATAGCACGCAACGCGTTCTATGTGCAGGGTGTCTTATCAATCGGTTATCGTGGCGGCAAAGGTGGTGTGAAGCCAGTGGAGTATGCATTTCAATCTGATGTTGTGCGTGTCTCCTACGACTCGCATCCGGATGGAATTCGACTGCAGAACGTCGTGATGGCTCCATGGGAAGGTCAGCGGTAACGCCCGGCCAGCGCATCGTGTAGTGGATAGGAGTGAGGTTTATGAGCGATCTTGAAGTACTGAGCCCGGCGCAGCTGAGTTCAATGGCATCGGGCGATGAAGCCGTGGTGATCGAGCTGTGTCGATCCGAGCATGAGAAGGTTCTATTGCAGCACCCGGAATTCGCGGAAATGATCGAAGATATCGACCCGTTTGTGTGCCGGCGCCTTGACCTGGTCGATGCTATTCGAAATGCGCCGAATGGGTTTATTCGTCAGTACCTGTATTCCATCTACGTTTTCCGCCAAAGCATTACGCTGGTGAGCGGCCGTAGCTTCTCCTAAAGATGAGCATCATGCGAAAACAAGCTATCACGGCAGTTTTCTTTGCCCTTTGCAGTTCCGTTCTATATGCTCAAAACGGTACGCAGAGCAGCGGGCAGCCACCCGCTGCGAAAGGCGCAAGCTCTGCGCGTGCACCGGTGGTGCAAAATTTCCCGTCCCAGCAAGAGGCTCAGGCGAATTGGCAGAAGGCGAATCCACCGCAGGAGAGTGCCACGGGCAATGGCCCTGAGGGCCGTGCTGCACAACCAGCCGGACGTAAAGGCGGTGGGCGGGTGAATGGTGATGAGCTTCCCAACCCGAAAATTGACTACCAGGGCGAGGCGCTTGAGCGCGTTTCTCCAATGGGGCCAGCGGAGATCCGCAGTTTCGAGGCGGCAATGATCGAGCGCGCGCGGGCGATGTCCGAGGTGCCGGGTGGACCTTACACGAGCAAAGGCTATCGCATCGTGCGCATCAGCTTCGAGCCGAACGCGAAACCTGAAACGGTCGACGTGGCATTGAACATGGGGGCTGTCGTCACCTTTGTCGACCGCGCCGGCAATCCGTTGATCGTCGACGGCGTGAAGAGCTTCTCATACGCATTTGAAGTCAGTGTCATGGAAACCGATGAGATCAAGGCGAAAGGCGGTTCGTCCTCCCTGGAGATTACACCGAAGTCAATCGCGGGTCGGGGCACGATGATGGTTCGACTGAGCGGTGTGCAAACGCCACTGATCCTTCAGGTCCGCGTTGGGGACTCAGGCAAGCAAGTCGACAGCCTAGTGCAGGCGGTAGTTCCTGTTCTGAGCCCATCGCGCGTGGCGCTTCCTGGGGACCGCCTCCAGGCCGATACAGGACTGCAGGTCGCTGAGATGCAGGGTTTCTTGATGGGCATTCCGCCAGATGGCGCCGTCGACGTGCAGGTGCGCCAGGTATCGGGCACGTCGGTTTGGCTTTGGAAAAACCACCTGTACGTCCGTACCGCGCACACGATCTTTAGTCCGGGCTGGTTTCAACGGCAATCGGCCGTGGACGGCACCGCTATATACGAGATGCCTCTTACTTCGGTTGTGCGCATGGGCGTCGACGGCCGTGAAGTTGAGGCGGTCTTCGATCTTCCCTATATCCCAGCCATCGTCGGCGTAAAGCAAAAATAGGACATCTGATGGAACAAGAAAACAATGCCGGAGAAGGCGGCGCGCCCCAAGCGAGTTCGACGATTGGCGGTAACGCACCAGTGATTGAACGCAAAGCCGTTTGGGACCCGAAGGGGCGTCGCAATATGATCATTATTGGCAGTGTGATCCTGAGCGCCATCGTCTTGGTTGTGCTGATGTCGGTATTCGGCGGGCCCAAAGAAGCAGGCAAAGCCTCTTCGATCACCCCGTCTAAGGATGAACAGCCAGTAGGGACCGGGATGATGAGTACGACCGAACGCGCCACCTTGCAGGCGCAGGAGCAAGCACGTTTGGCTGACGCGCAGGCCAAGGGACAAAGCGCCCTTGGTAATGATATGGCGCAAAGCGGTGTAACCCTGGGCCACGGTCAAGGGCAGGTGTCGAACAACAATGGGGCGCCGGCTGCTGGCGTTGCAAATGGCGAGGTGCCGCGGCGTGGTGAGCAGCGCCTGGACCAGCAACAAGGCGCCTCGTCGCAAGCGAGCGGCGAGGCAGGCCGCGCTGCGGACGCGAAAGTCGGGCAGCTGGCGACCCAAATGGACTTCATGATGCAGGCTTGGGGCCTGAAAGCTGCCGGCCAGCAGGATGGCGGCGCAAAGACGATGTCCAGGTATAGCCGCAGCATGGGCACGCAGAACGCTGCGCAGCCTGGACAGCAAGTTGCAGCCAACGGCGCTGGCCAGGCTGCGCAAGCAGGGCACGATCCAAGCGAGGTACCTGTCATTGGCGCTTACCAGCAGGCATACGGTGCCGAAACGATGGGGCCGATCGACACGGACACTCCGGGCAAACTGCGGAGCAAGATCTTGTCGGGGCCTTTCGCTGGCGGGGTTGCCACCGGTACGGCCAAGCGCATCGGTACGCAGGGCGTCCAATTCGACTTCGATACGGTTTATTTCAATGGGCGGCCGATCAAGGTGTCTGCCTACGGGGTGGATCTGGCCACATCGGGCGACGTCGTGCAAGGTAACTACGACGGCCGCTACATACAGCGCTTCGTGTTCCCTATTTTGTCCGAAGGCCTGCGAGCGTACGCCACAGCGCGAGCTCAAACAGGCACCCAAGTGATCGCCATTAACTTGCCGGGATCCAGCGGTCTGGCAACTGGCGCTCAGCAGACACCGCCGCCAACCGCAGAGCAAGCGCGCGAGGCGATGATCGCTGCTGGCGCGAACCAGGTAACTCAAATTCTGCGCACTGGCCCGCAGGATGGACACATCACGCTCGATGTCCGGCAACCATTCGCCATCGTATTCGAGCAGCCGGTCTATCAGTCCGACCTGATCGGCCAAACCACAAAAACCTCGAAATAAGTAAAGGAAGAGATGATGAGTTCGGACTTTTATCTGGAAGAAGGCAGCGGCGTTTCGGCAGCCGATATGGACCCGCTGGGCACCGCGGCCGCTTCTCAGCAAACCGGCACTGGCACCACAGGTGAGCCGGTGATTGGTCAACTGAAGGGGGCCGCGGCCGGTAAGAAGAAAGCCAAGCAGTCGATGTCGACGACCAAGAAAGCCGCGATCGCATTCGGTGCGGTGGTGGTAGCGGCAGGCGCTCTCACCATGCTTGGTGGTGGCCAAGCACCTGCGCCGAAGATGGGGCATCCACCTCCGATGGCAATCCAGCCTCAGGCAGGGACACAGGCGCCGCAGGGCATGATCGCAGCACAAGGTGGAGGCGAAGGAGCCATGGTGATGGGCGGTGATGCCAATCAAGCGGCCGCCGCAGTACAGGCACCGACGATGAATGGCCAGAACCCTGGTGGCGCGCCGATGGTGCAAGGAGGTGCTGCTGTACAAGCTGGTGTGCCGCAAACTCCAGCGGCCGCTCCGCCGCCGGCACCCGTTGCGCCTGCGGCGTCGAGCGCTGGCCCCAAACAACCGCCGGCGCTCGCACAGAAGCAAGGATTGGCGTCGGTCAGCAACTCTACGGGTTGGGACCAGGGTAAGTCCGTACCCGACAATGCCGGTCAACCAGCAGCCGCATTGCCAGAGAACGCGAAACTTGCAGAACGGGTTGCCGATCTGGAGCGCAAGCTGGCCAAACTCGAGCAGGGCGGTGCCGTGCATGCACCAACTACGCCACGCGCTGCGGCCAATGACATTGCTCCGCCATCTCATCGGGCAAAAGTTCAGCGTGTGGCGCGCGCAGCGGTCAGCTCACCAGCTATTCCCATTTCTCGTCAATTGCCGGCAGCGTCGGGTGCTGGCGGTACGCCGCAGGCCGGTGCGTTGGTCAGTCTGGACAACGTCCATGTGATAGGCACCACCACCCGCCAGGGTGTGACCACGGCGTTGCTGTCGATGGGCAGTACCAATAAGCGGGTTGTTGAAGGAGAGGTCGTGCCAGGCTTGGGTACGGTAGCAAAGATCGGTACGGATGCCGCTGGCAACGCGTATGCGGAGATCAACGGCGTGAAGTATCAATAAGCTCACGAGAAGGAAGTTGCGGTGGACATTCAATCATTTTTGGAAACCCTGTCTCAAGGCGCGGTCGTTGTTCGCCAGTTCGCCATCGCACTGTGCTCAATGGCGCTCGGGTGGTTTCTGATCGGCCAGGCAGGCGTGAAGATGTTGAAGTGGTCGGACCCCCGCCGGCAATACGGGGCGCCGTCGATCGCGGCTCGGTTTGTGGTCGGAAGCCTGTTCAACAACGCGTCCGACTACTTGCAGATGCAAGTACTGACGTGGACCGGGCAGGGCATGGGTTCCGACAATGCCATGTCGGTTATGCCATCCGGCGGGGCGAGCGTCCCGCGGATGATCATCGCAACGCTATTGGCCTGGGTGGCGACGGTCGGTGTGATGGCGATTTTGAAGGGGACCAGATTGATCGTCAAGGCTGCGGATGGCAGCGGTCAATCGGGGTCCATGCATGAAGACCCCGGCTGGACAGCGTTCGTTTATATCGTGTCCGGTTCCATCGGCGTCAATTTGTGGAGGTGGTGGCCAGCCTGAGCGCCTTGTCCACTATTTCGATTCGAGAAGTTGTAGTTACTAAAACCACTGAAAGGAAGTATCAAATGAAGACTCAAAAATCCCGCAAACTCGCAGCCATTACTTCGACCTTGCTGATGGTCGGCCTGGCTATGTCGACTCCCGCGCACGCAGACACGATTTTCGATCGTCTGCGCTCCCTGATTACGGACTTTTCCACCGTGAAGACGTTCCTCATCTGGATCGGCTTCCTGGCGGGTCTCTGCGGCATCGTTTGGGGCGGTACGGACATGTACAAGAAGTCGAACAACCGCGGTGGTGAAGATGTGACCTGGAAGGGCATCGGCATCAAATTCCTGGCCGGCGCCCTGCTGCTGAGCCTGACGGTTACCAGCGACACTATGCGTCAGACCGCTCTCGGTACTTCGGCGACGACTACGTCGACTGCAAACATGCAGTAAGCCGGGCGGCCCGATGATCGAGCTCATTCCTGGCGTCAGCCGCAATACATTCCGCGATCACGATCCGCAGGCCCAGGCGGCGGATGCGGAATATCGGGTGAAACGTCCTGCGGCACTGCAGCGGGCTGGTTACGTCTGCCAGGGCTGTGGGGTCAAATCGGTGGACGGTATGGAGGTGCACCACAACGATTGCAACCATGCGAATAACTCCGAGAAGAATTTGACGCCTGAGTGCGTGTTGTGTCACCCGGTCAATCACATCGGAGAGCTGGCCAGCCGGGTGACGCGCACGGACGATTCGGAGCTGGCGGGGGGAATGTCTCACCTGGCCTATCTGCCAGACATCAGTCAGAAGGATCTTTCTCATCTGATGAGAACAATCGGGCATGTGCTGACATCGGCGGCTGCAAGCGACCAGCAAAAGGCGGACGCCAAGGCGTTACATGAAAGCCTGCTCCCGTATTCGCAGTACATTGAAGCGGCGTGGGGATCGTCAAAGGTTGCGCATTTCGCGATCGCGCTGAAGGAGATCACACTCCCGGAGTACGAGCAGCGCGCCATGCCGATGGAAGGCCTGCGCGTCGTTTTCTCGATCGGTGTGGTCGTGAAGCAGGCGAAGAAGTTTGCAGCTGAATTTGTTTCGCTGCCACTTGATTCCTGGGCGTCGATTGCGGCCCGCCGCCTGGGCGCTCGGCAGAATTAAAAAAAAAGCAGCACAAAAAGAGGAAGGTTGGGATGTTCGAAACTGGTTCAAGAGCAGTGCGAAGCGCGGCGCTGGCGGAGCCGAAGCCGACGGCTCGGGAGGTCGCGGCCAATCTCTCCGTGGGCATAGTCTTGCACGACAATAAAAACAATCTGGGAGAGGGCTGGGCCTTCTTACCTGGCCGGGAGGCTTGGCGTGTTCGCGGCTTACTGGATCTGCCCAACGACGCGATGTGGGTGTCGTCAGGTGACTGGGGCGACTTTCGCAAAATGGGGCAAGCGCAGCTGCACCATGTCCGGCGCACGGGATACCTGGGCCTCAGGCTCGACGAGCTCGCGACGGATTTTGGCATTCGTATCGATGGACAGCACGCGCGCACCGGCGGGCAGCAGTTGGTGACGTATGTGCAGAATGCGGTTCGCGTCGCGGTTGAGGCCTATGGGTTGGACGACCCCTTGCGAAATCTACAGGACGACACGCTGGTTGTGACACTGAGCAAAGTGCTTCCAAATGCGCCGCAGGCCAAGGAGTTACTCCTGCAAAAACTGGCGTCGGCCTATCAGAGTTGGTCTTCGCAATACCAACCATTTCGCGACAACACCGTGCGCGTCCGCCTGCGCTTTAACCGGATGCCGTACGCTGAATGGCTGCTGAGCAATCCTGTACCCGACTCTGGCTGGTCGCACGCAATGTCTGACGTCGGATTTGATCATGAGGCTGTGATGGCAGGCACTTTCCCGCCCTCGCTCATTCAGGGCGTGGTCGAGTTCGACGGCGTGCCGGCGGAGGTGGCCAACCTGATCGCGTTCGGTGTCGGCGCCACCAGCAAACGCGCGAAGCGCGGCTGGATGACCGACGTCGAATACCGTTGGATCAGCCGATTCGCCCGCGTTCATGTCCAGTCCTACCTGGTGTCGGTAACCCGGATGCCGTTGCCGTCCGGGTGCCAGCTACCAGAGCTGCTGGCGGGCGATCGCCTGGTCAAGGCACTGCCAGGTGCCGGCATCGTCTCGTATGTGCATTGGCAAGCCCTCGTGGCGCCCAAGTACTCGAGGTTGACACAGTCGAGCGAGAACGATGTGTTTGGTACCTGGTTGCGTGCACACGATCGAGCGGTTTGCTTCGAAGCCGCGTTGGAGATGCAAAAGCTCGGGTTTCCGGTTTCCGGATACGGAAACGGCTCAGTCATCGTCATGGTCGATCGTAACCGCCTCAAAGAACTTGAACAGCTCGCAATTGGTATGGATTTCACCATGCCACGGTGGAACGCAATCATGCAGGAGTTCGGCTATGCCAGCCCCGATCATTCCTATTGACCCGGTCGATCGGGCTATCGGCCAGATCGTTTGGCGCCTGCCCCTGGAGCTCACGTCGGAGATGGACAACCTGTTCAATCTCGATCCGCTGAGCCGGGTGCGTCGTTTGACCGAGATTATCACTGTCGCAGCGAAGAAGGATCCGAAGATCGTCGAGGTGCTCCGCTTGCCGAACGTTCTGCCGGCATTGAAGCAAATGGCCGAGGAGCGCCAGGTCGAAATCGGCAGCAGTGAGGCGTCACCAACGCCTTGAACAAAACGTATGCCCTTGTCCCTATAACGACTGAATTGCCTACCAGATGAATAATCTCTTCCTCGCCGCCGCTGAAATGATCCATGACTCCCTCGGCGGCGGTAGCGCCGAAATGCACTGCCAGTGGCGCGGGGCCGTGGCGCCGTCGCAACGACTGGACAACGGGACCTATATCAGCGAGCTGCTGCAGGACAGCCACATTCCCCGGACGGACGCGGCGGCGCGCGAGGAGGACACGCCGATGCCTGAGCCGTATTCGCTGGAAATGGCGGATGGCACGCTGGTGTCGTTCCTCCTGGTCCGCGGCGCACGCACCAACATGCGCGAGAACGATACGGCGCGCATGGCCGATCTCGTGTCAGCGAAGGTGGCCGCGTACATGGCTGGCGGAAACAAGAGTTCGTACTCGTTCGGGATGTATTTCCTGCATGATCCGGAAACTGCTTCTCAGGTGTTCGAACAGAAGATCGCCCCGATGCTTGCGACCGCCAAGCGCCTGGGCGGCGATGCAGAGTCGTATCGCCGCGACCTTGGTTCTCGTTTGGCTATCGGCGCCGCGGAGGAAATGACTCTGTTGACCGTCCGAACGCACATGACCGCGCTGCGCAAAGACGAGCACAAGCGGGTGACCGAGCAGTATCAGAACATGATTAAAAAGATCATGGAGAGCGGTAAGGGCGTCAAGAACATGCCCTTGGCGCTCCAGACTCCATTCGGGCAAATATTATTGAGCCGGAGCCCAGCGATCCTGCAGCGGCATGAGGGCATCGTGAAGACGCTGCTGAGCGACTTCAACAGCCGCAACATCGGTCTGTCGATGCAGCTTATGGCGGTGCGCGAGGCGTTTGAACGTGTTCGCCGCTTTGGGGATCGAGAGATCCCGTATCAGCCAAGCTGGACGGCGCGTATGGCCGGGCAAGAGGGCGGCATCCTTTCCGCCTCGTCGAACAAGGGGGCGCCGACGCCGCTGTCGCTTGGCATGCAGGTGCTGAACCGGAAGGTGGTCGGCCATATTGATAACTATGAGACTGCGACCCTGGGTCACACCTGGTATGGCACGGCCGTGATGGAGATCGGTCCGGTGTCACCTCGAAAACTGCCATCGCAAACAATATTCTCAGCCTTGATGGCAAAGGTACGTGGCGTCGGCATTCCGATCAGCATCTCCTATGAAATATTCCCCAACGGGCTTGCATACAATCGCTTAAACCAGGTGCTGAACTCTTTCCTTGCGCCCTTGAACGCGACCAATCGCCAGATCCGTGATGCATATAAGGAGCTGCGAGCGCATGAGGAGCAGGCGGGTACGACGGATCCGATCATCGGACTTCGCGTGTCGTTTTCGACCTGGTCCCGAAACAAGCAGAAGGCTGAAAGTGCGCTACTCGAGCTGGACCTTGCGGTGCGCAGCTGGGGCAGCATGCAGGCCTCTTATGAAACCGGGCAGCCCGATATTGCGCGGCTGTCCGCCATTCCAGAATATACCGCCACCAGCTGCGCGCCAATTGTTCCTGCGCCCCTGGCCGACGTGATCTACATGTCTCCAATCATGCGGCCGGCTTCGCCCTGGGACTTTGGTCAGCTGCAGTTCAAGACCAGCGATGGCGTCATCTACCCTGTGCAGATCGGCTCACGCAAGCATGCGTCGTTCGTAACGGGTCTCTGTGCGCCGTCTGGCTCCGGTAAGTCGTTCTTGCTGAACAGGATTATGTACTGCCTCTCGTTGACGCCTGGCGCCCAGCAGCTGCCATATGGGGCCTACATCGACGTCGGGTATTCCGGTAAGGGGTTCCTCCGACATCTGCGCACTGTGCTGCCTAAAGAACTTCATAGCCAGCTGGTCTACTTCAAAGTGCTCAATGAAGCGGCGTATTGCGTCAACCCGCACGATTTGCAGTTGGGCTGCGTCAAGCCGACCGGAGCGGAGATGGACTTCCTGATCGCCGTGTACGAAGTGATCTTCAAGGGTCTGGGCGACGAGACGTCAACCTTTATCAATGCCCTGATCCAGGAAGCATATCGGATGTTCGGGCCAGATTCGACGGACGCCAAAATATGGCAGGATTCGATCGACGAGCGTGTCAGCAGGGAGTTGGGCGAGATCGGGTACAAGGCGCCGCAGACCCGTAGTCCGACCGTTTTCGAGGTTGTCGACGCCCTGTTTGCTGCTGGTCGCATCGAGGCAGCGCGCATCGCGCAGCGCTACGCCGTTCCGATGCTCGAAGACATGACCCGCGTCGTCAACAGCGACCGGATTCGGCGGGTCTATGCCAGTGCCAAGGTCGGTGACGAACTGCTGCTGGATAAGGCGACCCGTGCGTTGCTTAATGCTTCGACCGAATTCCCAGTCATCGCAGGCGTGACCCGCAAAGACCTCGATAACGCGCGGATCGCGGTGATTGACCTGCAGAACGTTCTGGGCGCGAGCTCCTCCAGCGGAGTGGAATTCGCCGGCATGATGTACCTCTATGCACGTCACCTCGGTGCCCGCAATTTCTTCCTCGACGTGGACGAGATCACGATGCTGGCCCGACCGCAATATAAGGACTATCAGATTCGCCGCGTCCGTGAAATACAGCAGACCCCGAAGGTTCTGACCTACGACGAGTGGCACAATGTCAAAGCGGTGAAAGGGCTGGTTGGTCTGAATGCCAAAGAAACACGGGAAACCCGGAAGTTCAAGATCTACCTGAACTTCGTGACGCAGTACATCACCGACTATCCAGAAGAAATCCTGGCCGGCATGACGACCGTGATGGTCGTTGGTCAGCAGGCCGAGGCGCACAACTTGCATGCGCACAAAGAGCTGGCATTGTCCGCCACTGACTTGGACATTCTGCGCAACGGTCTGGATCGTCAGGGGCGAATCTGGCTTTGGTTCCGTCTGCGCGATGGAATGGTCACGGCCGTGGTTGACAACGAGGTCGGACCGATCGAGGCGTGGTGCTATACGACGGACGACAATGATTCGCCGCTTCGAGCGGAGATGGAGGAGCGTGTTGGAGAAACCGAGGCCGTGAAGTTCTTGGCCAAGGAGTTCCCAACTGGATCTGCAGCTTCGTATCTCGAGCAGCGCCGACGGCACCAAGGCGCTGAGCGCCAGGGCGAAAAGATGGCGACGATCACGTCGATTGTGGCAGACGAGTTGGCGGGTAAGTACCACGAGACGCTGCGCAAAGGCCACTTACAAGCCGCCTAATTGGGAACTCCCTCAATGTCCACGTCGAAGATATCCACAGTTTCTGGGGATATCTTCGACGTTTCTCTCCCGACTAGCCCTAGTTTCCACAGATCTATCGGCGTGCCTAAATATTGGGCAGGTTTGGGGCGCGTACACGCCAAGGTTATGACTGAAAAAATCGAGATTCAAACTGATTCAAATGCTGGATCCTACGAACCGAAGTGCCAGCGGCGTCCGGACTCTCGCATAGTCGTGGGCGACGGCGGACGGTTTTTGGATGCACTAAGCACATACATGCGCGTAGCGAATGACGCAGAGCTTTGTAGGCAGCTCGAAGTACTCCCTTCGCTCATCAGCAAGATTCGCCATGGGCGAGGTGTGGGGGTTCTACTCCTGATTCGTATTCACGAGGTCACCGGGCTGCCAATCTCGCGCCTACGTGCATCTATCGAAGACGAGGAGGAGCTCGCCCCGGAATAGAGCCGGCCGGTGAACGACACGATCATGGTGGCCACGGTCGACCCCGTGCTGCAAGTGATGGAGCCGCCGGCCGGGCGCTGAGCTGGCGGAGCAGCAGGCGGGCCAGCAGCTGGTGGTGATCGGGGATCTGGCGGTGACCAGGTGTTGGCGTGGACGCGGCGCCGGTGGCGGCCGGCAAGCAGCTGGTGCGCGCCTGGGCGTGGTGCTGGCCAGCGCCGGCACCGCGGTGCGCCGGCGGCGCGTGCACGGCGGCCGACGTCGACCTGGTGCTGCAGGTGAAGGAGGCGCCGGCCGGGCGCCGAGCTGGCGGAGCAGGTGGGCTAGCAGCTGGTGATGGCCGTGGCCAGCGCCGCGCTGTGCGCGTCGGTTGCGATCGGGGATCTGGCGGTGATCAGGTGTTGGCGTGGGCGCAGCGCCGGTGGCGGCCGGCCAGAAGCTGGTGCTCGCCTGGGCGTGGTGCTGGCCAGCGCCGGCACCGCAGCGCGCCGGCGGCGCGTGCATGGCGGCGGCCGTCGACCTGGTGCTGCAGCTGGTGATGGCCGTGGCCGGCGCCGCGCTGCGGGCGTCGGCGGCGATCGAGGATCTGGCGGTGATTAGGCGTTGGCGTGGGCCCGGCGCCGGCGGCGCCGGCCAGCAGCAGGAAGGCGCCCGGGCTTGGTTCGCGCCACAGTCAACTCGATGGTGATCTAGGAGGTGGTAGGGCGCCGGACCGCAGGACCAGTTTGTGAGCTTGTCGTTGTGAGAGGGAAGGGATGTTTGCCATAATGCGTGTGTGACCCAAAGTCGCGCGCATAGAGGAATTCAAATGGAAAAAACTGGCAATCTTGGCCTGACGGTAGAACAAGCGGTGGAGCACCTGTCATCAATTGTCGCGCAGTCGGAGCGCAAGCTCCGCTTGGTGGTGCCCTATGAATCGGGACAGGTCTTGATCGGCGCGAAGCCCGCTGTTCCGATCGAGAGTTTCACGCTTGGGATGGACTGGGATCATGGCAAGGTATTCGCTAATCCTGTCCACAAAATCCGGGGGCCGGTGCTCGAGCTCGAGCAGGAGCAGCAGCTGGTACGCCGGGCAGTAAATGCGATTGGTTCGATTGCTTCATGCATGCGAAACGATCGAATTAGTCAGAATGAAAAGTTGCGTTTGATCGCCGCAGCGATCACTCGTTTTAACAGCAAGGATGCAGCAGCGTCAGCTGCATTGGCGAACGATCAATAACCAGAAGAAGGCCCGATGCGAACTAAACAAGTACAGGCACTGCGTCGTGCCGTTGCGATGGAGATTCTTAACCTGCTAGCGATTCGCCGTTCATTGAACAGGTTCCGGCGCGAGCTCAAGGAGGGGAAGTCTCCGCACGAGAAGCTACCCACTGCACGTGGGCACATCGCCCGCGGTATGCTGCTGGCGTATGCTGAGACCGCCTTTAAACACGGCGTTCGAAATGCCTGTTTCGCGCGTCGCGCGCTTTTCAGGGCTGAGCACGAATGTGGTCCTGAGAAACACCTGGATCGACATCGCCAGGCTGATGTTGATCCGCGCGGAGCGTGACCTGGCTGCCCGGAATTGCCTCTAAGGGATATGGCGCCAAGTGCGGCGTGCGACCAGGTCGCGAAGTGCGCCGTTGCTGACACCGTATTCCTTGGCTTTTGCCGTCCAAGGAGGTGTCTGACCCTTGCTGATGTACTCGGCTGCCCATGCGCGAATAGTGACGACGTCTTCTTCCGACAGTTCGGCGCGGCCGTGGCTCTCGCCCTTGCGGGCCTTCTTGGGGAACGCCAGCCGCTTGCTGCCCTCTTCGTCCTGTTCACTCACAGGAAAGCGTCCTCCAATCCTCTTATGCTGAACCTTGTACCCCGACTCAGCGTCCAGCGTGTAGACCCTCGCATTAAGTTCGCTGTCCGCGAAGTAGACCTGTAAAGGCGCACCGCCGAAGAGCTGTGACCAGAGTGCGCTGAACCTGGTGTCGGCCGGCGTGTCCGCCTCCAGCGCGGCCTCGTGCTTCTGTTCTGTGGTCGTTGTCGGGGTCGTCATGCGTGCACCAGCTCATTGGCGTAGAACGTAGCGATTCCCTGGATAGCAGCGTACTCACTTTGATCGAGTTTAACGACGAGCTGCTCGGCCGCGGAAACGGCGTCCGCGACTGATAGACCACGCATACGGATGCCATGGAGAGCTCGGAATAGCGTCAGCGAGGACGAGCTGGAAAACAGGCAGCGGGTCCAGCTTTTGGCGTCCGCGAGTACAGCCTGGAGCTCGGATTCATAGCGCTGGGTGACCTTTCCCATATCGCCCATGGTCTCGGCCCGCATCGTGGCAGTCACCCGAATATAAGATGGCGCATGCCGCAGTTGCCCGAGGCGGGCCCAGGTCGCCTGGCCACAGCGAATGAATTGGACCGGCAGCCGCTGCAGCGAGCCATCGATGAAGTAGTCGACGAAGCCAAACCCGGCAATTTGAATATCGGATGCGTTACCGGGGCGCATAGTCACCTGCCTCTACTTCATCGTCAGCATCGCGTTCCTGATTATCGAGCGCCGGAGCCAGCGCCGGATATTGTGAAACCAGTCGATCTACGGCGAGACGTTGCTCGCTTGCGAACATTGGCATTGTGGCGCCGGCGCCGCCGGCGTGCTCCAGAAGTCGATCCAAACTACCGCGAACCCACCCATCCCGCAGCAGAGCGGCGCTGCTATCTGCGTGAATGGCGATATGCGCCATGTCAACCGCATCCGCGAGCAACTGCCGCGCGCCAATCTGGTGCTGCAGTTTCGCGCTGCTCATGTAGGCGGCAACGATGTCCGCAGTAATCGGGTGCGCCGCAGTCGGTCCGACATATTGGCTGAGTAGGCTCTCCATTCTCGCGTCATTCACGCTTACACCCTTCGCGTCCGCATGCAGAACGTACTGGGCGGCCGATGCGAATGCAGTGTCTTGCATCCCTATTAATGTTGTGGTGTCAAATCCCTGGTGTGCCATTGCGACCAGTTGAGTGCAAAGAAGATCGGGCGGCTGCAGTTGCAGCGCTTCGCCCGGGAATTTATCTAAAAGCGTACGTGGTTCAATCATGTGCGACCAGCTTTAAGCGAGCGAAAACCCCTCTGAAATTTGGTGAGAGCTTACTTTGTTTCTTGTGTGTTGTCACGTATTATAGCTACAATACGGCACAACAGAGCGTTTTGAAAAACCAACGCTTTGACCTCAATTATCTAATTATTATCAAATATGTCATCTTCGAGCCCCCGTCGATTTGCGTCCAAGGTTGAGCGTCCGGATCCTGTGCAGAAAGTGGTCGATGCCATGGGCGAGGCTGCTGTCAACGCACTGCTGTCTTCGAAACAGTTCGAGGTGGTGTACGCCGAGCCGTATCGTGGCTCGGAGGACGAGATGATCAATATCTCGAACATGTGCGATGGCCTGACCAACATGATCGTGTCGGCACCAATCAATGAGCGTTTGGCGCTGGCCCTCGGGGTGATCGACGGGTGCCTGATCGACAATTTGCCTTCCCAAGAGGTGCGCTCCCTGGTGCGCACCATCGCCAAAAAGGATGTCGGTTTGCTGGTGCACATGCCTCAGACGAAAGCGATCTTGGCGCGAGTGCTTCGTGCTGTGAATTTATCCGAGTTGCTGGCGCCGACCCGGATCCGGCAACTGGCCTTGGACGTCAAGCAGTATCAACAACAATTTGAAGGTGGCCAATGACCGTACGTCAAAAGATGCGAGTAGTCGGCAAGGGAATTTTGTGGGCAGTATTTCCTGTCCACGCGTTCCGCCAGATTGTCAGCACCAGGGACTCGCTGGTGCGCATTTACCAGATGGCGCGCCGCGGCAAAACCCGCGATGCGCAGGCCATCAACGAGCTCTCCGATATCGACCGCAAGCGCTACGAGCTGGAGGCTGAAGGTCGGGACCTCGTGTTGCAGTTGGAAGAGCACGATCGGTTCGTCTATATGGCCAATGCGCTGGGCTGGACGGAAGAGGCAATCGAGAAGGAAATGGGCGCGCTCGCCAAGAGCCACATGTTCCGATACTGCCTGTTGATTTTCACCGTTGTACTGTCGCTGGGCTTGACAGTGAAGTTCGGCCTGCGCCCATTCGTCTTTGGTAGCGCCGCATCGCTGTACCTGGTTGCCGCCTGCGTAAAAACTGCTTGCCTCTATACCCAACTGGAGGAGCGTGCGCTCTGGAGCCTCGGGCAAATTGTGAAGCGGCCTCGGCTGTGGATTTTGCGCCGCGCGCTGTGGGTATTGGGCTAGATATGCCGGTTATCCAGAACATGGCGCCGCCGGCCCAGGTCGCTGAAGCGCCTACACCTAAGGGAGGAGGGCTGAGCGTGGCGCTGCCCGAACGTATTCCGAGTGAGTGCGTGGATGCAAGCGCGCGTGACTATCGCATCAGTCCATTTGTGTTGTTGGCGATTTTGAAGGTTGAGAGCAATGGGCGGACCGGGCTCACCAATCAGAACGCAAACGGCACTGAGGATCTTGGTCCCTCGCAGTTTAACTCGGGCAGCTGGGCGAAGGTGCTGATAGTCAAGTACAAGATTCCGAAAGAGGCGCTGCTGAACGACATGTGCCAGTCGGTAAGGGCGCTCGCGTTTGCCGTACGTACTGAGGTCGACGGTGCTGGCGGCGATCTGTGGGCGGGGATCGGCAATTACCATTCCCGCACGCCCGTGCATCACCAAAAATATATTGGCTTGGTATACGGAGCGTACCGGCAGATGATTGTGAGAGGGAAGTTCTGATGGCAAAGCAGATCCAAAATGGCGGTGATGATATCGGAGGCCTTGTCGTAATACCGCTGCTCGTACTGGGCCTATTCGCGATCCTCTGGTTCAATTTTGGCCCGGCTCTGTATTACGGCTCTGCAAAGATGGCGTACTGGATGCTCTGGCCGCTCGATGTGGTTGGTCTTGTGCACGACTATCGCCAACAGATAGCGATGGATGTGGTGCAGACACCGTCCGTCGGAAAGTTTGCAGAGTGGACGAACAACGCTTGGCGCCTGCCGGCACTGGTCATAGCGGCGATCGCGTTCAACATGGCGAGGAAGGCCTGGATGCATCCGATTGGCAAGGAAACAGGTGGCTTGCGCGGCAGGCTTTCTGTCGATGCGCTGATGCGGTACCAGGCGCAGATCCATTCCCCCATTGCGCCGATCGTGCCTATCGCCAAGGACATGCACAAGAATGAAGACCCTCGGTTCCATGAGGCCTGGCATCCACACGAAGTGGTCGAGAAATTCGGCCTGGCGAAGAAGGACGGTGATTTAGACAGGGAGAAGGCCGAACTGTACCTGGTCTCGCAATTGGGCACACGCGTCTTCCGTCCCGGCATCGACAAATCTGACACCATTTTTGCGGACCGCCTCAATGACTGGGAGAAGGCGATCTTTGCGCTTCTGGCGCCGCCCGCCATCAATGGGAAGGCTGGTTTGAAGGAATACCACGAATTGCTGGACAAGCTCAACTACTCCGCGGTGAATGCGACACAGACCCCCGATCTGCGCTTGGCCAATGAGAGCTATCAGAAGTACCGCGACCACCCGAAGCTGAACAACCTTTGGCGCTCGCATCATTTCTCGGTCACATACCTAATGCAGATTTACAAGCTTTGCAAACGTGCCGGCAAGGTAACGACTGCCGACTTCCTTGGATGGTTGCGCCCTAATGCCAACGGACTATACGCGGCGCTCAACAGTGTTGGGCGTCAACGTACTGCCTTCGCCGAGTGCTCTGGCGCCCACGAGCATTGGGAGCATGAGCAAAAATGCCAGCGCGTCGGGCGCATGCCTATCCTGCCAGTGGTCGTATCCGCGCTCCAAAGCCTGGATGATGAGTACACGTTCTGGCGCCACGCAAATGCGGGGGAAACGCAAGAGACCTTGTGGGGAAAGATGACGCAGGACCAGGCGCGGCTCGATAGTGACCTCTTCCGTCAGCACGTGGTGGACATGCTCGCGCCGCACATGCCGGCGACAACCAAGCCAGGCGACGACACAGAATTCGACGAGGCAGAGATGGTCGCGCGTCGTGAGTACCAAGACAAACAATTGTCCAACATTATGTCCGGCATGAAGTCGGCCTTCAACAATGACGAGGAGCAGGAATCGTGAGCGCTGAACAGAACCAGATCGGTGGACCGAAATTTGACCGTGTAAAACCTGATGGCCGGAGCAAGTATGAGCCAAACATCACCCTGAAAGATGGCATGGTGTCTGTTGCGGTACGTCAGGTCGAGCGCAAATGGTTACCCATTGCGTTGTTCGGCCGCGTGGTCCTGTCTCGGATGGTTCGCATTGCCGGACCCGAGATAGGTGCTGCCAGCCTGGTCAATCATGAGATCTTGGGCTTGGTTGTACGCCACGAGCAGCCGGCCAGCGAAGCGCATGAGGTCCTGGGTCCAGAATGGCCTGTGGACTTCCGTCAGAAGGTTTTCGACCAGATTACCCGGGAACTTCATCGCTCGGACGCTCGTTTTTCCGTTAGCATTCGCGGCACCGGCGCCATTGCGGTGGCCGCTCTCGCGCTATACCTGATCATCGCGTCCCTGGCTGGACCGAAAGCGGTCGCTCAGCCCGCTGTGCCGCAGCTGGGCGCGCCGCCTGCGTTGTCGGCCACCGAGGTGGACGCAATGTCCTCGGCCGGTTTTGCGCAGAAGGCGGCTGAATCGAGCGCGCCGCTGGCGCCGTTGGCCGCCGCCGGCAACGCGAAAGCGTTCGTTCTGCGCCCTGCGCCTGCGGGTGGGAAGATAATCACGGTCTGGTCGGATCCGTTGTGCCCACACTGCCGCGACTTCGAACAGAAAGTCATCGCAAAGCTGCCGGCGTCGATCGGGGTCACGGTCATCCCAGTGGCCTTCAAGCATGGCGCTCGTCCGGTAGTGTCAAGTCTGCTGTGCACTGTCGCTCCGGCGGCGAAAGCGAAGCGTTGGGCGGACCTGATGGCGGAGCAGCCGAGCGTCGATCTGAGCGAACAGTGCCCGGCCGGGCCGGAAGGAGCTGACCTCAATTCGGGCTTGTTCGCGCGCGCCGGCCTGCAGGCGACGCCGACGATCATGAAGCCCGATGGCTCCATATACACCGGTGACAAGGACTCGGTGGAGCAGCTGGTCAAATGGGTGGGGCAGCCATGATGCGCGATCGCCTGACTGGTCTCTGGGCTATGTTGGCAGGGCGTGCCGCGCGCGCCGCCCGGCCTCATTTCTTGCCGCTGCACATCGCGCCGGATGGCGCTGAACTTGCCCGTGAACTCCGGGCCGAGTACGAGAAGGCTGTGATCGAAGGGTACCTCTCCGCGCGTCAGCTGATGATCAAGGGCCCGAAGGTGGGGAACAACAAAACGAGTTTGAAGAAGGGAGCCGTTTGCCAGAACGTCCGGGAAGTCGGGCTCCGATTCGACGAGAGCGCTAAGACGCTGGACCCGGATGGTCTGGCATCGGAAATGGTGAAGCTCTTCTGTGTGGGCGTGCCGCACATGGATGATCTGGACAATCGGCGGCGCGTGGTGACTGTGTGGTCGGCCTTGCTGGCACCTTCGGTGGTGCAGCGGCACGCTGCAGGACAGGCGATCGCACAAGACAAACTCGTGGACATCGCCTGTCAGTGGCTCGAAGAGGGCACTACGTCGGACGCCCAGCGCTGCGCAAGCAATCCGGACACGAATTTTATCGCCGCCCATCCTGGGCGCATCTACGACCTGATGGCGGACACCGCTGCCAAGCACGACATTGAGCTCACCAAGCTGCTGGCCAGCGTCGTGAAGCCCGTTGTGCTGGCGGTCGGACAGTACGCCGGCGCCCTGCAGGCCGCAGAAGGGCGCGTTGTAGAGGAGCTGGACGAACTGCTTAAGCAGGCGGAGGCGAAGTGAAGCACGGCCGCTACACAACCATCGAAGGTAACCAGGAGGTTTCGCAGCGCCGGGTTATCGTCGACGTGCGCACGACTGGACAACGGTTCAAGGACTGGGTGCTGTTCCCCCGCAATTTTGCGAAGGCGATGTGCGTTCTTGGCGTCGCCTGCCTGGTCGTGCCGATATTGCTGCCATTCCTGTTATTTGCATTGATGGCATTCGCTGACGAGTACGGTAACTCAGCACAGTACTTGCCAATGCGGTATCCGGCCTGGTGCAAGGAGCGCGATCCTGGGCTTCTGCACCCCGGCACCGACAAACCCGAACTCCCGACCGGCATCATGTACTTCGGGATCGTTGACGCGCGTGACCCATATGAGCGAGGCAAACAGGTCTTCCTATCCGCCGATGATCTCACACGGCACATGCTCGTGCTGGGCACGACTGGGTCCGGCAAGTCCGAATTCCTGAAAGGAATGACATTTAATGTTCTCTGCTGGGCGAGCGGCTTCTTTGTAGCTGACGCGAAGGCAGACAATAAACTTCCGACCGATATGTACTCGCAGGTCAGGATGTTCGGGCGCGACTATGACTTCCTGGTCGTGAACTACCTGTTGGGTGGCCTGTCACCTACCCAGATCGCGAACATGCGCGAACGCCTCTCAAACGGCCTGCAGCCAGCGACGACGGCGGATGCCGACACGATCGTGCAGATGACGTCAAATATCCTGGTGAAGGCATCTGGCGACTCCAAGACCTGGCAGGACCGTGGCCTGAATATGTTCCGCGGTATCTGCCGTGCGGTCACCCATAAGCGTGATAAAGGCGAACTGACCCTGTCGATCGAAGTTCTGCGCGAGTACCTCTCGCTCGACAAGATTGGCGAGCTGTATATCGAGGGGTACAAGCAAGCTGATGGTGGACCGTGGCCGACGCCGTACCTGGGAGTGAAGTCCTATCTCGAAGTTGGTCTGCCAGGATTCCAAATCACGAACTTGCTGCGCAAGCACGGCTGCCTCAAGGATGAGGATGAGGAAGAGGCGGCCGGTGCGGCCGCGACCATGGCCGGCGCGTTTGGCCGGGCGCCAGCGCAGCAGAAGAAGCCGCCGACGAACCAGACCAACGAGACCTACAACCAGCACGGCTATCGTGCCGACCAGGTATTCCCTGCGCTGTCACTGCTGATCGACACGTATGGGCACATCTTCAAGCGCAAGCATGCTGAAGTGGACATGCAGGATGTTGTGGTCAATAACCGGATCTGTGTCTCCCTCATCCCGTCCCTGGAGAAGGGTTCCCAGGAACAGGAAAGTTTGGGTAAGCTGAACCTCGCCCTGCTGCGGGTGATGATGGCCCGGGCACTGGGCTCTTCGATCGAAGGCGACGTGCATGAGAACGTCGACGCGAAGATCACCGCGTCGGCGACACCGTTTGCGCTGTTCCTGGACGAATTCGCGTACCAATTTGCAGAGGGTATCGCGTTAACCGCCGCTCAGGCTCGCTCTCTGAATTTTTTCCTCTGTGCCTTGGCCCAGGACTTGGAGAAGCTGACCGAGGGCGACCGGGCCGCTGAAGCTGGCGCCATGATGGCAAACCAGGCGACAAAGTTCTTCATGAAAATTGTTGGTTCCGACAAGACGCACGACCTGGCTCAGAAAACGTTGGGCGAGGCCGAGGTGGCAGTGTTGGCGGGGTTTGAGCTGGAGGCTGATTCGCTCAGTGGCAACGTCAAGCGCGATACCATGTATAAACTGGATAAACGCCCTCGAATTGGCCGCAAGGTGCTCGAGGAGTTTGCCTCTGGCTTTGCCGCGTTCGCGTACCGGGAGCGTGCTCACGTTATGCGAACGTTCTATCCCTCGCCAGAGGTGCCGCGCGTGCGCTATCCCCGTATTAACCGCTTCCTGCAGATCCATGACCTGGGCGAGACCACGATGCTCACCAGTACGGTGGAGATGCAGCCGAACCAGGATAAATGGGTGATCCAGAAGATCCGCGGCCTAATCGAATCGGGCCGCCCGCCGACGTACGCCGAGCTGGTGACCAGCGACGTTATCCAGAGCATTTCTCGTGCGGCCCAAGACATGAACCCCCATACGCCAGCAATCGAGCGCGGCATTGTGCTCTTTGAAGCCGGCGTGCTGGCGCTACACCATGCCAGGACTGGCGAGACGCTTCTCGGCGGCGGTGGTTCCCGAGGAGCGAGGGTGGCGGCGCAGAGTGTGCCTCAGACGCCTGTGGTGGCTCCCGTTGAGAATGTGCCGCAGGAGCCGGCGGCCGAAATCCAAGCGGCTTCCGCTGGCGAGATTGGTGCACCAGCCGCCGATACAGTAGCTGTATCGGCGGGCTCGGCGTTTGGGGATGATGGAGATCTGGAATTCGGTCTTGGTGAACCCCAGGACGATGCCTTGCTTGCTGAGGCGGAGCAGACCGACCCGCTCCTGACGGGCTTTGACCCGCTCAACGAGATCATGCGCATTGCGCCGCCAATTGCCCGCAAACCCAAACAACAGGTGTTCGGGAGCGAGCCGGCGACGGATGCTGCAGCTGAAACCGAGGCGATTCCTGCGATCGAAAGCCAGGTCGTGTCGGATGACGCCCAGTTCGACCCCCTGGTGGAGATTTCGGGATCGTCTTGGGACGACGATGTCGCATTGGTCACGGATGAACCTGGTCCTGATTCGCCCGAAGAAGCCTCCGGTGCAACCACGGCTGGTGTTTCTGCGGTTGATCAAACTACACTTCCAGCACAGGCCCAGTCTGAAGCGAGAGCCGGCCTGCAAGCGTTGTCTCGAACCACTGTTGATTCGGCGCTGATCGAACGCATGGGCCCAGAAGTGATTGGGCTGCGTGAGGCGGCGAAGGATGAGCTGGTTAACCTGGAAGTGACGCTGGGCGCGACACCCGAGCAAGCATCGGACGCGGCCGCGAACACGGAAAAGGCTGTCGCCAAAGGGCTGTCTTTGTTGGACAACAACAAGACGAATACCTCGGCAACGGACTTCGAGATCCTTTTTTCAGAATTGACGAATTTGGTCGATAATACGTAACGAAGGAATTAACATGAATGCAACTATGCAGAAGCCCGTTCGCACCACGCTGTTCGACATGAAGCAGCTGCAGGGGCAAGATTTGCTGGGTAAGGAGGGGCTGCAGAACCTGATTGCTGCCATTCGCCGTATGATTGGTTGGCTTTTGTCACCGTTTCGGACCGTGGCTAGGGTATTATTCGGTCTCGGCGCGCCCGCAGTGGCCCAGTCAGGTGACGTTCTGACTACCGGGGACGTAACGGCCTTCCCCGGGGCTCCTAAGGCTCCTGAGTGGCTGGAGGATGGTGGCATGGCTGACCACCTGCTGGCGGACAGCGCTCCCGAGTTGGCAGGGCTGGACGACGGCGGGGTCGCCGATCAGATGCTGGCGCGTGGCGCCGGTTCGATTGAGATCGAGCTGCAAGGCCCTCCCGAGGAAATCGATGTGTTGTTGCCGATGTTGCAAAAGCACGTCGAGCAGTTGTTGAAATCGCATCTGCCGTCCGACGCTGAGGCGGCCAAAGTCGAGGGCCGCGTGGTGGCGTTGGCTGAAACCGCTGAATTTGTACGTTATGCGCATCATATTGTTTCGCGCCAGGTAGCCAGCATGGTACAGGGCATGGCTGAAAACAAACTGTATGACGGCATGAGCGCCCAGACGATCCTGGAACTGGTGCGGGCTGGTGCCGAGGGCGGCGGTAAGCCGAACGCCGATGGATCGCCCGAGGAGCGGTTGCTGGCTCGCCTGGCGCTCCAGGAAAAACTCGCATCGGACTATACGCATCAGCTGCAGCAACTCGCGGTGATGCTGGTTCGGCCAGCCTCGGCGGCACTGGAAGGTGAGGAGCCGCAGGAAGTGGCCGTTGTTGGTGAACTGGAAGCCGTTGCCCTGCGCGCCGGCGACCAGGCCCGCGCGAAGCTGCTCTTGCGGGGCACTCCGATGCAGACCTCTCTGGATGAGCTGCCGAAAGCGCTGGTACAGGCGATCGCGGCGGCGAAAGCGGGGGCGGCCGCGCCAGCTGCTGTGGATGACGTCGCAGAAAGCGCTAAGGTGTCCGTAGCAGAACCCGCAGGTACCGAACCCGCGCCGTCGACTGTTGCAGTTGCCGCAGCATCACCGGCTCCAGCACGGCAGACTGCGCCAGCTGCGCGGAAGCCGGCTGGTATGTTCGGCGCCGCTCAGGTTGAGCGGTCGGTTGCTGAAATGGACGAGGCAAACGTAATTGATGACGACCTGCCGGATATGGAAGGCATGGTAGTTGGTTAAGTATCCTGCCGCCCCACAAAACTGGGGTGGCGTGACCTTTTGATTTGGGAATTCGGATGACACTAGAAGGTGAAATCAGCGAAGGTGGTGTGAGCGGCGCGGTTGGCCATGCCAAGGCGTTCGCTGTCCGGCCGATGACGAGCAACGACATTACGGCTTGGCAGATGAAGGAGGGCATGATGCATTGGGACATCATGTTCGCGCTCGCGTTTACTTCCTACCGCATGTTCTTGAAATATATGAACGTGCATAACAGCGAGCCGATCGACCAGGTGCGTGAAATGCTGATCCGGCTGTACCTGATCGAGCCTTCGCACACCTGGCACTTTGTCCCTCCGGACATCATTACCATGATCGACTTTCTGTTCAATATCCACGATGGCGACACCGATGCCGGAGCGGAGCGTCGCAAGAAGTGCGGTGCCTTGTTCGCTACGCTGATGGGCAAAGCCCGCGGCTCTGGATATCGTTGGCTGCGCCGAACGGGCGAGGAAGACAACTCCGTGGGGTTGCCTCTGCGCAAGTTATCGAGCAAACTGTTCTCCATGAACCCCGAGCATGCACGCGATAATTTCTGGCGCGCCGCCTTTGCGATGGGACATGCGCGTGGCTTCAACCTGGAGCCGATTATGGATGTTTTGAAGGCGAATGGAGTGAAAGTTGACTAAGTCGCTGTGCTTGACCGTTCCGGTCGTTGCTGCAAACGATGCAACCGTGCTGACGCCGGCGCCGATGTTGCTCCAGCTCGTTGGTACCCACCCTGACATGCTCTACGGTCTGCACGGTAGCACTGCGTCCAAGCAGCCTGTATTGTCGGCGGCGTTCGCGCAAGCCGACAGGAAGGGGCTGCTGTCCGATCACAAGGAAACCTTTTATCTGATCGATATGACTTTTCGAGGCCCGGACGACGGCGGCGCAGATGATCCTGTGCTGTATGGGCATCTGCCAGCTGACATGCTGGACAAGGCGCCGTTTATCATGCCGCGCCGCATGTCGGTGGACGCCGCGACAGAACTCGGTGAGCTCTGGTTTAACAGCGCGAAGAAAGAATTCGGGCTGCGCAAGGTCACGAAAGAGGACGTCAATTGGGTCCAGCCCTCGTCGTTCATGATGGCGTTCCCGACCATTGTGGAAACGGTGTTCAAGAAATTGCCCAAGCTTCGTTGCATGCTGATGCCAATGCAAACGCAGCTGCTGCCGGAAGGGAAAAATGTCTGCTGGGTAGGGGTATCTCCGGCCAGCAAGACGAAAACGAACAAGGTCGAGGCTGAGGTCCGCTACAAGGCGCACATCAAGGTCAACCTCAAACTGGAATAGCCATTGGGAAAAATCTATGATTAGCGAACAAGGTAGTGCGATCTGCTCCCAGCCGGCCTGTTGGTCGCGTGTCGGCCATGGTGAACCGCCGAAGAAATTCGAGCTGCAAGCGATCGTTGCGATCAAAGATTCTGCGCTGTACGGGTACGAGTACCTGTATCGCGGGATGGTCCGGCCGACCACCAGCGCAGGATGGACGCTGGTCGATCATGCCCTGGTGTCTTACCTCGGAGAGGAGGTGACAGCTGGGCTGGAGTGCGCGCGCTTCGTCAATCTGTCGCACGAGTCCCTGCTGGCAATTCCGGATCGGGATCTGATCGCCGCAGCGGCGCGCAATGATATGCGCTACGAGGTCAGCGAAGCGATCGCTGACGACCGCATGTTTGCGCTCGTATGCGAGAAAGTGAATCGCCTCAGTGCGATGGGGCTCGATTTTGTCGTCGATGATTTCGGTGCCGGCCTCGACGGTAACCGGCGGCTGTATTCATTGGATCGTGTTTCGGCTGTTAAGGTCGACCGCGAGCTGTTGATCGCGGCATCGCAGCGGAGCGCGGCCGCAGGCATGCTCAAGGCTTCTGTGCGTCACTGGAACGAAACCGGGATCACGACCATTGCCGAGGGCGTTGAGTCCCCGGCGCTGCTTAAGTTTTCGGAAGAAATGGGCTTCCAACTGGCCCAGGGCTACCACCTGGATAAGCTGGCACTGGGCGAGACCCTTTATTTTTAACTGTAGTTGTTCCGTTCTATAGCGTCATAACGTAACCTTGCAACCGCGTCCGGCCAGCGATGGTAAAACTGCGCTACCAATTCAATTAAGGAAGTTCATGGCCATTGTGCTTAATGTTGATTCTGCTGATCCAGGACGCCTTGCGGCAAACTCCGCGCCGCGGCTGGCCGCCTTGCTGATGGATGCGTTCCAACGCGGCCAGCCGGTGCAGGTGACAGCGCATGCCGCGAACGCCGGGATGGAGATCGCGTCCGTGTTTTCTCCCGCAGACCCGCTTTCGCAGTGGGTCGAGCTGGCGCATGTCCGTGAACCAGTGCAGGAGTTACTGACGGCACCCGTGCTGGATGTGGGCACGCCCGACGCTGCACCAGCGCCAAGTGGCGCGGCAATGTCGCCGATCGCGGCTATCTATCGGCGGTTGCTCGGTGAGGCGGGGTCGAACGACCGATTGCGCTCCCCCGACGAGTTGGTCGAGGCGGCCAATCCGGCTCCAGCTGGTGTGACAGCGGCGGCCGCGCGCCAGAACGTCGGTGCGCATGTTGACCGCGAGACGGAGTTGGTCCGGATTGCTGCTCTGGTAGTGTCAGCGGGCTTTGGAGTGCCAGCTGCGGGCCGTGGTGACGGTGGCGAATTCGAAGGCAGCGTGCTGCGCAATGTCGGGCTGGCGGCCGATGTCGTGGCGCCAGGTAAGCCTCTTGGGGGCCTGTCCGTTGTCGAGCTGCAGGCGATTGTCACCGCTACGATGCACAGTTCGACTGGCGCATTCTTAAGCCAGTTCGGCAGTACCCCGCGTGGCGGCACGTTTCCGCGCCTGGTCATGGATACCCTGAAGGCCGTTCCTGACGCAGGGAAGGTGGCGGCCCAGTTCAACGAACAGGGAGCGTTCAACCAGGCGAAGTTTCTGGAAGCGGCGTCCGGCATGGGAATGCATCCAAGCCAGGTGCTCGCGGCGACGCCCGTTGGACTGAAGATGGCCCTGATCGGTGTGGCCGCCCAGAAGGCCAGTGTCATTGTTCAGCAAGTGCGCCGCGGCATCCGCGATCACCAGGTCGAAGGCCGGCTGAGCCCAATCCGTGGCGAAGGCGAGCGCGGGCAGCCGCAGCGCCACGCGTTGGCCGTTAACGAAACGACGCAGTACGAAGATGTGCCGAAACCAGCTGGAGCATAAAAATGACGATCGCGGACAAGGAACAAGACATTAGCTCGTTGCGTGAGCTGCTCGACGACCAGCTGCGCTTGGATGCCCAGGACGTTGTCAGGGACATGCAGTTGCCGGTCGTCATGCGTGTGCGCGCTGACGTGAATGAACCAGGATCGTATCGGCTGTTGGCCATGCGTACGGCGCGCATGAGCAGCGCCAAATCTCTCGTTCAGCAGCGCATGATGGGTGTAATCGAGCACACGCTTCCGCTCGAGCTGGAACAGCAGCGGACGGCGCTGGCTGTGGATGTTCGCCGGGCCCTGGAAGCTTGCCTGCGCGTTCTGGAATCGACGGACGCCAAGCCGTCGACCGAGCTGGTGGCCGAGACCGCAGAGGCCATGAGCCATAACATCGGCAACATGTCCACGCTGCTCGCGGCCCGGTTCCCGAAGTTCGCGGAGAGCCTGGCCAAGGCTTCGCTCGACGCCAGTGAGATCGCGAAGAACGTGGACACGATTGCCAAGGAGATGCTGCACGCGTACGAGGAAATCCGCGCGCAGATGGCGCAGACCGGGCCGCGCACCGGCGCTACTGCGGACCGCGAAATGGCACCTCAGGCGCCGGCCGCGCGTTCTTAAGCACCCGATTTCACCAATACGACAGAAAGAACCACGCTATGATCAACGATCGCCGACAGAGCAAGACTTGGATCCCAATCCTGCTGTGCATGGCAGCCGGGCTGCTGCCGGAGCTGGCGAGGGCCGATGTACTTGCTGATGCCGCCGCACTGCTTGGCAGTATCAACAAGGATACCGACGAATCCTTCGGGATGTTACGTGCGGTCCTGGGGGACTTCGTGCTCGATCCGTTCCGCCGTGACGAAAGCGCAACGGGCTCCTTGCTGGCGGCGATGTTCAAGGACTTTAATCTGTTCATCTTTTCCGTGTCGTCCCTGTGGACCGCGTGGAATATGATGGCCGGCCTGGGCCAGACCATGCACGAAGGAGTGGTGTTGGGTAAGCGTATGTCCACCGTGTGGGTGCCCATCCGTATTTCGTTCGGGACCGTCAGTCTGATGCCGATCTTCGGCGGCTGGGCACTGTGCCAAGCGTTCATGGTGATGGCCTGCCTGCTGGGCATCGCCGGCGCCAATCGCGTCTCGACCACAGCGATCACCAGCAGTGCCCAGTTCCAGACCTTGGTAAATCCCATGGGGGGGATCAAGCAAGCCGCCCAGATCCGCAACGTCGAGCTGTACATGGTCAAGGCGGTGGCCTGTCAGCGCGCGTCGCGTGATATGGCCACCGCCATGCAGGACGCTGGCATCGCCACGCCTACGGACTTCCCGATCACCCTCAATGCCAGTGCTGAAGGCAATACCGCCATCCAGATGAAGTTCGGCGGGCGTCGTACCAGTGGTGACTTCGGCGACGCAGCGTGCGGCGAGATCAAGATGAAGTTCTCGCCGCGGTCCGACAACGGGATCGCCGCGACGTTCGGGTTCCGGATCGCTGGCATCAATTACGCAGGCATTCGCTCGAAAGTGATGCAGGCACACGCTGACACCATGAACCAGGTCTATCAACAAGCGCAGAAAATTGTCGCGGGCATCTCGCCGAGCAGTACCGACCAGCAAATGAAAGACAGCGTGTCCGCGATCAATGCAGGCTACTTCGGTCTGTACACGAACACGTTCCAGAGCAAGCTGCAGCAGCTGGCGCAGGACATGAAGGCAAACGATAACTCCGGCGCGATCACCGACCAGCTGCTCGCGAAGATGCAGGAGGGAGGCTGGGCCACCTTGGGCGTCTGGTACGCTGTCTTCGCAGAGACCAACGAGACCATGAACGAAATGCTCGACGGCGTGGTGACGCTGGCGCCGATGGCCGACCAGTATAGCGATGACCTGTCGTCCACCACCTACGATGTAATGACCGGCCTCGAGGCCGCCATTGGCGCCGCCTCAGCCACCAGGCAGGACACTTCTTCGTCCGGCGGCCTAACCTCGGCGACCGGGAATACTTCGCTCGGCCAGTGGATTCTGGGCGGCCTGATCAACTACACCGCCGGCGCCAGTTCGACAGGCTACAGCAACACGATCAACCCGATCATCGCGTTCAAGAACCTGGGCGACAACGGGCTGGCCGCTGCGCAGTCGCTGTATGTTGCGTACAAATTGTCGCAGACGAAGATTGGCAAAGCTGTGACGTCGGCCGTTAGCTCTGGCGCGCTGTCGATGGTTCCTGGTGTCGGCGGCATCGCTTCGACGTTGGCGTCGATCGCGGAGGACGCGGCCGAGATGCTTTTGCCGGTGGTATTCCTGCTGTTTGTGACCGCCGCGATGATGGCGTTCTACATTCCCTTTGTCCCATTCATTCAGTGGTTTGCCGCAATGATTCAGTGGTTCGCGTCAGTGCTGGAATCGCTGCTTGGTGCCTCGCTGTGGGCGATGGCCCACTTTGATACCGATGGAGAGGGCATGGGCCAGCGCACCAGCTACGGCTACACCTACGCGCTGAACAACTTCGCGCGGCCGATCATCATGACGTTCGCGTTCTTCATCGCATCAGCGACCGTGACCGTCATGGGCACGTATCTGTTCCGGTACTTCGGTACCGCGGTTGCCAGCGCGCAGGGCAACAGCCTTACGGGCCTGATGTCGATCGTGGCCTACCTGGTGCTGTTCTGCGTGATGGGCCTGACGCTGATCAACACGTCGTTCGCGAGCATGCTGAGCCTCGGTGACCGTCTGATCGGTTGGATTGGTTCGAATGGACACCAGTCGGCGCTGGGACATGATGTCGAGCAGCGGGTGTCTGGCGTGTTCATTAATGCCGCTCGCGGTGGTACTGGTGCGGTGCAGGGGATGCTGGCAGGAAAAGGCGGTGCCGGGAATGGAGCTGGTAAGAGCCCAAGTGGGGGCTTGGCTGACAGCGTCGCGAAGCAAACTCACCGGGACTAAGCGGGACTAAGAAAAAGGGGCCTGAGGCCCCTTTTTAACTCTCTGCAGCGCCAAGTTTCACTTCATCTGTTGGATTTGTGCGTCGGTGGGCGCGAAGTCGTTGAAGTCCCCATTCTGAGGACGATCGGCTCGGTTGAAGTTAATCAATGTCATTGTGCCAATCTTGCTGCGAAGTTCAGAAGAGCGCACGAGAGGATGACTGGCGTTGAGCTTTTCCAGCTCACGGAGTGCCACAGTCTTAATACCGATATGACGGCCCAACTGGTCTTCGCTGACGCGACGCTGGAATTGCTCCGGCATCACACCGGTCTGTTTCGCAACGACCAGAGCCTTCGCGTACCCTGCACGGAATTCCTGTTCGGCCAATTGCTGGGCCCGGTCTGCGACCCGTTTCTCGCGAATAGTGCCAGCCAGGCGGACCGTGTCGTCGATCAGCCCACTCATGGCGGCTACCTTTTGCATTTCCCAGCTGCTGTTCATACCGAACCTCCAATAATTGCAAATTGATATTCCCTTTGGGAAATACCCACTAGACCATTTAAACAAATTGGACGGGTCTGTGTCAATTAATAGCGTTGCAGCCGCGTACAAGCGGCCCTCAGGCTCGTTCGGGAGCGCGGCGCTATACCTGGCGCCAGAACGAGCGGAACTGCTCGCCGGCGTGCTTCGAGAAATGGGCATGATCTCGGTACTTGGTATCGCCGCCCACGCCGGGAATAAGTTCGGCCAGGACAAATTCCGACGTCATTCCCAAAATGCTAGGATCGCCATCGCCCAGAGCGGTCTTGCGAACATAGAATAGCTTTCGCGCTTCATCGGGGGCATCGCCTGCATCGTAGAAATCCTCTTCGCCGCTAGAGGAGAAGAGCAATCCTCCCTCGTATGCGACGTGCACGACATTCTCTTCGTCGATGTCGGTCTCGACCATGTAGACGCCCAAATGCGTGAATGGCTCGACGAATTGGAGGCCTATAAGTTCTGTTCCTGGCTCGGCGCGCGCCAGCGCGACCGCTTCGTCGAAGGTCAGGAAGGTGATTTCCGGATCCGGCATGTTTTACTCCAAATTTTGTTGAGGGGCCGAGGTGGGTCAGCGCTGATCGTTTTCCAGCTTGGGCGGCCAGCCAGCGTAATCGAAGGACCGCGACGACGCAAGTCTTCGACCCGGTGCCGCGGCGCGCTGGCGGCGCGCGCACGGCGCCGGCCGGGCGCCGAGCTGGCGGAGCAGGTGGGCCAGCAGCTGGTGATGGCCGTGGCCAGCGCCGCGCCGCGCGCGCCGGCGGCGATCGGGATCCGGCGGTGATCAGGTGTTGGCGCGTGCCCGGCGCCGTCGGCGGCCGGCCAGCAGCAGGATCGTGCCTAGGCGTGGTGCTGGCCAGCGTCGGTACCGCGGCGCGCCGGCGGCGCGTGCGCGGCGGCCGCCATCGACCTGGTGCTGCAGCTGAAGGAGGCGCCGGCCGGGCGCCGAGCTGGCGGAGCAGGTGGGCCAGCAGCTGGTGATGGTCGTGGCCAGCGCCGCGCTGCGCGCGCCGGCGACGATCGGGATCCGGCGGTGATCAGGTGTTGGCGCGTGCCCGGCGCCGTCGGCGGCCGGCCAGCAGCAGGATCGTGCCTGGGCGTGGTGCTGGCCAGCGTCGGTACCGCGGCGCGCCGGCGGCGCGTGCGCGGCGGCCGCCATCGACCTGGTGCTGCAGCTGAAGGAGGCGCCGGCCGGGCGCCGAGCTGGCGGAGCAGGTGGGCCAGCAGCTGGTGATGGTCGTGGCCAGCGCCGCGCTGCGCGCGCCGGCGACGATCGGGATCCGGCGGTGATCAGGTGTTGGCGCGTGCCCGGCGCCGTCGGCGGCCGGCCAGCAGCAGGATCGTGCCTGGGCGTGGTGCTGGCCAGCGTCGGTACCGCGGCGCGCCGGCGGCGCGTGCGCGGCGGCCGCCATCGACCTGGTGCTGCAGCTGAAGGAGGCGCCGGCCGGGCGCCGAGCTGGCGGAGCAGGTGGGCCAGCAGCTGGTGATGGTCGTGGCCAGCGCCGCGCTGCGCGCGCCGGCGACGATCGGGATCCGGCGGTGATCAGGTGTTGGCGCGTGCCCGGCGCCGTCGGCGGCCGGCCAGCAGCAGGATCGTGCCTGGGCGTGGTGCTGGCCAGCGTCGGTACCGCGGCGCGCCGGCGGCGCGTGCGCGGCGGCCGCCATCGACCTGGTGCTGCAGCTGAAGGAGGCGCCGGCCGGGCGCCGAGCTGGCGGAGCAGGTGGGCCAGCAGCTGGTGATGGTCGTGGCCAGCGCCGCGCTGCGCGCGCCGGCGACGATCGGGATCCGGCGGTGA